>JBIPMA010000002.1:0-16565 GCA_044369335.1 Schleiferiaceae bacterium
CGCCGCCGCGGTCGCCTACGAGGTGCGGAGTGACAGTACCGGTCGCATTTTAATTGGCGACTTGCTTCACTACCCAAAGCCAGACCGCTTTCGGGGCCAATCCGTAGAGCTAGTACTCTACCTCCCCGTGGGCCACAGTGTGTTTTTGGATGCCACGACGGTTCCGTACCTCGACGATGTGGCCAATACCGAAGACATTTGGGACGGCCACATGGGCGGCAAAACCTGGCTCATGACCGAGCAAGGATTGGCAGAATTCAAGTAGGCCAACGCTTTTTGCGAATCAGGGGGGCGGGAGCCCCCCTTTTTTATGGCTGAATGGCGGTGGCCGTGCTCCCCAGGTGAATGAGTACGCTGGTGTGGATAGGTATGCTGTTGAGTCCACTTGCTTCGAATGGCAAAACCGATGGCATAGGTTTGTCTATGTTCCATAAATACAGGGTTTTGTGTTTGGTAAATGTCCAGGGTGGGCCCTGCCATCTGTCCAGCCAAAGGGGCTCAATTTGGCCTTGGTCGCCGACGGTTCCGGTAGTGGGATTGAGGCGAACCCACCAGCCGCGGCTACTGAGCAGGTCCCACGTTTGGGTACTCGGGTTGAGGCCGTGGACGCCAAAGTCAAAGCCGTCCGGAAGTTGTCTGGCCCACAGCCGTTGGCCCTTGCTGAGGTCGAACGCGATAGCGCTGTCTTGGCTGGCAACGTAGGCTACTCCGCCCGCCACGGCGGGCGGGTGGCCGGTTCCGTCGCCGCCCACAAGGCCTTGGTGGTGGAGTTGGCCGCGGTCGGACCACCAGAGTTCGCAGTGGGTTCCGCGCCGAAGAACGGCGAGCCAGCCGCGCTTCCAGCTGCGGGGCGCATCAAAGAGGCCTTTGCGGCCGGGCGCTGTGGCAAGGACGGTCCATTGGCCGTGAAACCACCGAAGGATTTGGTTGGCTTCGGGGTCAAGGCCTGCGGAATCACGGCTCCAGCTCACAAGGATCCCGCCCTCGGGATCGCGGTGGCCGGAGCGAAAACTGGCTCCGTCCAACGGGTAGGGAATGAGGTGCAGCGGCTGCCCCGGCTGAATCAAGGCAAGGCTTTGCGCCCCGAAGAGCACGACGGCATCCGGCTGGGCAACGACGTTTTCTTGGCCCCACGATAGGTCGCGAAAGCCAACGGGCCATAGCCAGGACTGCAGGGGGTGGCCGTCGGTTGCGCGCAGCCAGCGAAGGCTGTCGCCGTCGCTCCAAAGGGCTCCTTCAGACGTGCCCTGGCCCAACGCATACGGGCCAAAGCTCGGACCCTCGAGGGGACGCGACCAAATGATTCCAGGTGCCGAGGGTGTGGGAATCTCAGCGGGCCTGCAGCCCCAGACCGCCAAGGCCGTAGCGGTGAGGACGCAGATGCCCCACGCCACGGCGGACGCGCGCTTGAGGCGCGCCCGCCCGGCAGAGGTTCCGCCACTCATCGGGTGGGGGTTGCAAAGAAGGCTCCGCCCGGAATCTGACCGTTCATGACGCGGTTGAGGACCGATTTGGTCACCGAAGAGTTGCGCATCTGCTGGTGGTTGGTGCTGGGCATGAGCACGGAGGCAACTGCTCCGTTCAAAATGCCTGCGGACTCGGCCAAAACCACGCCGTCGCTTGGCTTCTCAACCAACTGGTACTCGTAGATCGGGAAGGTCAGGCAGTCTCCGTCGCCAAAGCAGTCCGCGGGGTCGTTGACCGGGTACCACGTGGGGGCACTGTATTCGTCGCGGCAGCGGCACCAGTAGCCCTCGGCGTTGACTTGCATGACGCGAGCTCCGACCAGCTGCTTGTAGCTGTCGTTGGCGTCGCGGTACCAGCGGGCCGCTTTGTCGGCCGCGGCCGCTTCGCGCTCAGCCACCACGGCCTGCCACTCGGCGACGAGCGATCCCAAAAGACTAGGCGAGAGCGCCCACGCCGCCAAGCGGTAGTTGGTAGCCCGCTGCAGCGCCTGTGCCTTTTGGTCGGCGTAGCGGTCGTGCTGCTGGGTCGCAAAGGTGACCAGGTCGTCATCGCCATTCATGCTAAAGGGGTCGCTGGCTAGCGCAAGGCCCACGGAATCGCTGCGGTACATCGACGTCGCGGTGCGCCAAAATACGGGCTCGTCCTCGACGCCGTAGGCGACTACGACCGGCACCGACGGAACGCGCTTGCCCAGGCGTTGGGCCAGCGGAGCCGACGGAAACAATTCCACCATACCCGGGCTGTTGAATTTTTGCAGGGCAAAGGGCACAAAGCTGCTCCCCAAACCGCAGGCGTTGTCGACGGCCGTGCGCAGCAGCGGATCCAGACCCGGAATCCAGCGCAGCGCTGGGAACTGCGGCGCCACAAGCCGCGGATCGCTTAGGGCTCGGCAGGCCTCTTCGACAAAGGCGACGGCCAGATTGTCGCCCGTCGGGTGCAGCGCTTTGGCCAGGTAGGCGCCGTTGATGGCGGAGCCGAAGGCGACGATTCCGCCAAATTGCCGCGTAAACGTTTGAGGGTCGTCGTACAGGCTGTCGAGCAGCAGCGACAGCACGCCCCCGTAGGAATGCGCCACCATGAAGTTGTCTTCGACGTCAATCGCGTGCAGCGCCGAAAGCGGCCCGCCCGTCGCGGTCAGGTATCCGTGAATATCCATGGCGGCATCGAGCGTCGAACCCGTCTGCAGGTAGGTCGGCGGATTGGCGTACACGACTTCGCGGGCAGGGTAGCCGGGCGTCCCAATGGCGGCGGTTCGGGCCGCCACGAGGTTCCAGCTGTCGGCATTGCCGCCGAGGCCGTGGATGAAGTGCACGATGCGGTCTCCGTTGGTGGCCGTTTTGTTGGACCACCGCAGCGATCCAGTGGGCGGAACGAAGTCCGCGCGCACCGCCGGAGCGGCCTCAATAGCCGGAAGCGAGGCCGGATTGCTGCAGGGCTGCGCCGCCGCGGACCACGACAGCAAAAGCGTGAGACTGAGAATGAGCCCTACCACGAGGGCGATGGGCGCCGGAGAGTCGGCGCGCTGGCTAGAACTGGGCATAGTTTAGGGGGTGTTAGTGTTGAATAAAAGCTACCGAGTAGGTTTGGTTACCTATCTGAATTTGAATAATGTAGCGGCCAGAGTTGAGGCCAACTGGGTTCCACCGAAGCGGCAAGGCTCCCTGGGGCGGCTGGGATTCGGTCAGGCGTCCTTGGGCGTCGACGCAGCGCACCGCCGAGGGCCAGATCCCGTCGTGCCCAACGAGGTCGAGCACCAGTTCTTGGCGTCCTCTTGGGTTCGGTTGCACGGAGAGTGTGGGGCGCGATTCAGCTCCCTTGGGGCCGTAGCCCACCAGCGGAGTTCGTTCGGTGAACGACCAGTCGTGCATGCACAGGCCATTGAGGGTTTGCCGCGGAAAGCTTCGTTCTTCAGCAACCACCGACCACCGGTTGCCCGTCGCGGCCCACGTCAGTGCGATGGTGCTGTCGCCTTTGGCGTAGGTCTGCTGGGGGATGGAGGCGCTCCAGGTGAGGGTCCACCCGTGGCCGAGTTCAAGCGGTTGGTCGAGGGGGATTCCTGCGGGCGGCACCGCCGCCCGCAGGGGCGCCTCCCCCGGCTGCGCCGACGCAGCCGGGGCGGGACCCATCCATGGGTCCCGATCCCCCTTTAACTCCTGAGCCGCAGTGACCGATCGACCCTCGTCGTCAGTCCACCACTGTCGGGCGTGATGGGTTTCGCGCATGCGAAGGGCCTCAAGGTCCCACGGCAAGAGGTAGGCAGTATCGGCAATGTCGCTGAGGCGGCTGCCGCGAAAAGTGGTTTCGGTCGCGGTCCAGAAACTGGTCTGGGCCATCGCCGAATAAGAGAGTAGGGTGGCCATCAGGGGCCAAGTGGGGAGTAGGACTGTCTGCTTCATGGGCCAAAGCTGCCCCAGTCCGACGAGGCCTAATCGTGTGCAAACGAAAGCCATCAGCTGTCGGCAACTGGCTACTGGCTACTAGCTATTGGTTTCTTGTTTCTCGTTTCTCGTGCCTAGCCGCCAGCAACCAACCGCCAGCAACCAGAAACGAGCAACCATCCGCCAGCAACCAGCGGCCGCAAGCCAAGAACCAGAAACAAGAAACCGCACGCCAAAACCAAGTAGCCACAAGCCAGCAACTGGCTAAAAGCCCCGAACCAACCGCCCAACCTGCGGTTAAACCTAAGGTTCCGCATTTATTCCCGACCTTTGTACCATGATTGATTTTGCTGCGCTCCGCAAGGAATTTCCTATCCTCGACCAAGAGGTGCACGGCAAGCCGCTGGTGTATTTGGATAATGCGGCGACGACGCAGAAGCCGCAGGCGGTGATCGATGCGATCGTGCACTACTACGGGCAGATCAACAGCAACGTGCACCGTGGGGTGCATACGCTGAGCCAGCGTGCGACGGATGCCTTTGAGGCGACGCGTGGCAAGCTTCAGCGCTTGGTGAACGCCGAACACGAGCACGAAATCATCTACACGACCGGCACGACGGGGTCGATCAATTTGGTAGCGCACGGGTTCCGCAGCTCGCTTGGCCCGGGCGACGAGGTCGTGGTGAGCCAGTTGGAGCACCACAGCAACTTGGTTCCGTGGCAGATGCTGGCCCAGTACACGGGGGCGACGCTGCGCTACATTCCGATTTTGGCCGACGGAAGCCTGGATCTTGACGAGGCCCAGCGCTTGATTAACCCCAAGACGAAGTTGCTGGCATTCAACCACATATCGAATGCACTCGGAACCGTAAACCCCGTTGCGAAGTTGACCGAATGGGCGCACGCCGTCGGGGCGTGTGTGGTGGTTGATGGCGCTCAGGGTCTGCCCCACCGTCCGGTGGATGTGCAGGCGATGGGGGTGGATTTTTATGCGGGTTCCGCCCACAAAATGTACGGCCCGACGGGCACCGGCATGCTGTACGGACGCACCGAGTGGCTCGAAAAACTGCCTCCCTACCAAGGCGGAGGAGAGATGATTTCGACCGTGACCATGGCGCAGAGTACGTACGCGGGGCTGCCGTTTAAGTTTGAGGCTGGAACCCCCAACATCGAGGCCGTGGTCGGCTGGGGCGCCGCGCTCGACTGGATGAATTCCGTCGGAATGGACGCCCTCATGGCCCACGAGGCCGACCTAATGGCCTACGGAACCGAGCGCCTCACTGCCATCGACGGGCTGGTGCTGTTTGGAACCGCGCCCGAGAAGTCCGCCGTGCTAAGCTTCGGGTTTGCCGACCTGCATCCCTATGATTTGGGTACGCTGCTCGACCAGCAGGGCATCGCCGTGCGCACCGGCCAGCACTGCGCGCAGCCAATTATGGATTACTACAACATTCCCGGAACGGTACGAGCCAGCTTTGCCGCGTACTCGTCGCGTGAAGACGTGGACCGCCTGGCCGACGGGGTGGAACGCGCCCTGCGCATGCTTCGCTAATCCGTTGAAATTCCGCACGAAATCATGAGCACCCTCGAAACCCTCAAGGCCCGCGAAGCCGAAGTTGTCGACGAGTTCGAATTCTTTGACGAGTGGATGGACCGCTACGAGCACATTATTGCCCAGGGCAAGTCGCTTCCGGCCGCCGACGCGGCCATAAAGACCGACGACAACCTCATTCGCGGATGCCAGTCCAAGGTCTGGATTACGGCCGAGAAGCGCGACGGATTGGTCTACTTTACGGCGGATTCCGACGCAATTATTACCCGCGGACTGGTGGCGCTGCTGCTGAGGGTGTGCAACGGACTCGAGCCCGAGGTGCTGGCTAAGTCCGACTTCGAATTTTTGACGGCCATTGGGCTGACCGAGCACCTGAGCCCCACTCGTGCCAACGGCCTGCAAAGCATGATGAAACAAATCCGCCTTTACGGCGTTGCATTTCAAGCGGTAAATTAAGTATGATGCTGAGCGACGCAGAGATGCAATCTATTGGAGAACAGGCGGTGGACGTGCTGCGCACGATCTACGATCCTGAAATCCCTGTGGACATTTATGAACTCGGACTGATCTACGACGTGCAGGTCAGCGACGAGGGCGACATTCACGTACTCATGACCTTGACTTCTCCGAACTGTCCGGTGGCAGAATCTCTACCCGAAGAGGTGAAAGAGAAGGTGGGAACGCTTCCGGCCGCCCGCCAAGTGGAAGTAGAAATTACGTTTGATCCCCCCTGGACTCGCGACATGATGAGCGACGAGGCCAAGCTAGAATTAGGAATGCTATGAGTAAGTCTGTAGGCATCGACGCGCTGGGATTCGCCCTGCCGCGCTTGGTGCTACCGATGCAGGCCTTCGCCGAGGGCCGAGGAATGGAGTTTGAGAAACTTCGCTTTGGCCTGGGCCTTGAGGCCATGGCCGTGCCCGATACCGACGAAGACTGCGTCACGTTGGCCGCGCAGGCCGCGTGGAAAGTGGTTTCGCAGCATGGGATTAAGCCCCACGAGATTGGCCGCATTTACCTCGGAACCGAGAGTGCCGTCGACGCCGCCAAACCGTCTGCCACCTACGTGCACGGTCTGCTTGAAGAGCGCTTTGCCGCGGAGTTTGGTCCGCGCGCGCTGGCCCACTGCGACGCCCTGGACATGACCTTCGCCTGTGCCGGAGGGGTGGATGCGCTGCTGAATTCCGCCGACTGGGTGCGCTCCGGCCGTGGCCGCAAAGCACTGGTGATCGCCGCCGACGTGGCGAAGTACGCCCCACACAGCCCTGGCGAGTACACCCAGGGCGCCGGAGCAGTGGCGTTGCTCGTGACCGAAGACCCGCGCATTCTCGTACTCGACGACGCCGTGGGCGTGAGTGTGGAGAGCGCCGCCGACTTTTTTAAGCCGCGACGCAGCTTTGGCAAAGCCGAGCTCGCCGCCGCCGTGGGCGGTACACTCGAAGCGGGTGCTGACCACCTCTTTTGGGCAACGCCTGATGCGGTGATTGAGCAGTTTTTGGAGTTCCCGGTGTTTGACGGACCCTATTCGAACGACTGCTACGTCGGCCGGGTGCGCGAGGCCTTGGGCCGCTACGAAGCCGAGTCGGGCCTTCGAGCCATGAACGACTGGTTTGGCATGTGCTTTCACCTGCCCTACGCCTTTCAGGGTCGCCGCATGTGGCCCGAAATCGCCCTTGACCTCTACGCCGACCAAGGTCTTTTGGCGCAGGTCGAGGCCGAAGCGGGCGTGACCGAGGCGGAAGCCGGAGGTCGTAAAGCCTTAGCCAAGGCGTGGAGCAAGTCCGCCGCGTACAAGGCCTACGTCGCCGAAAAAATCGGCCCGGGCGAAGCCGCCTCAATGCGCGTCGGAAACATGTACACCGCGTCCATCTTCATGGGTCTCGTGAGCGCCCTGGTGGGCTATGCCGACCGCCGCGACCTCGGAGGCAAGCGCCTTGGATTTTTGAGCTACGGATCCGGATCCAAGTCCAAAGTATTCAGCGGCGTGCTTCGGGCCAATTTTACCGCCCAACTTCGCGGTTTGAACCTCGAAGGCGCTTTGGTAAACCGCCGCAGCATCAGTTTCGCGGAGTACGAAGCGCTGCACGCCCGAACCGCTCAAGGTCCGTTGGTGCCGGCCCTCGAAGGAGCCGTGCTCGACCGCATCGAAACCGAGGGCAACCTCCTCGGATACCGCCGCTACCGCTGGGTTCAGAACTAAGTTTGTGCCGTGAACGAAGCGCCCATCACCAACCGCGTCGCCCAAAGTGCCCTGGTCACCTTTGACCTCGAGGACTTTTGGCCTGCTGGTGGAGTGCGGCGCATTTCGCTTCCCGAGCTCGCACCCGAAGGCATCATTCGTGAAGCTTCTGTACGTGAATACGTGCGGAATTTAGAAAAGCATACGTACGACCGCGCCGCGGTCTGCCTTGAGGGTGCTCAGGACGTGATTGTTCCGCAGTGGTTGGGCCCGATGCTCGCCAGTGCGCTCGCGTCGCACGCATTGATTGTGGGTTTCGGAACCCCATCCGAAGTGCTTTCGGCCTACTACGCTCAGGTCCTCGCGACCCACGACTGGTCGGCCTACCGCAGCGCCAAAGTCCTGCTCAAGGGCTGCGGAACCCATCCCGTCCCGGACACCGCCTACGCCGTCGCAGCCCAACAGCTCACGAAGGTGGCCGACAAGCTCATGTACGGCGAGGCCTGCAGCAATGTACCGATCTTTAAAGTTTCTGGTTCCTAGTTTCTAGTGACCTACGCGAGGAACCAAGAACAAGAAACGAGAAGCCAGAAACAAGTAGACATGGAATTTAGAATCCTCTCCCTTCAGCGCCGCATTGAGCCTCTGCGCCAAGCGATTTTGAACCACGAGCTCTACCCGATGATGCAGAGCATGAACGAGGTACGCACCTTTATGGAGCACCACGTTTTTGCGGTGTGGGATTTTATGCGGCTCCTCAAGGCGCTGCAGCGGGATCTCACGTGTGTGGATGAGGCATGGGTTCCGACCGAAGACCGTGCCTCGCGCCGACTCATCAACGAAATTGTGGTGGCCGAAGAGTCCGACGTGGACGTCAACGGGCGCCCTGCGAGCCACTACGAGCTCTACCTCGACGCCATGCGCCAGGCCGGAGCCGACACCCGCACGATTGTGCGCTTTGTGAGCAAGCTTCAGGCTGGATTTAAGGCCAAGGACATGCTGCGATTTAACCTCGCCGAGATCGACGAAGCGACCATGGACTTTTTGAAGGCCACGGACCGCATTCTCAAGCGGGGCAGGCTCCACCAGACGGCCGCGGCGTTCACGTTTGGGCGCGAGGATTTGATTCCGGATATGTTTACCGCACTCATTAAGAAGCTGTACGCGGAGCATCCGACCGAGCTGAGCGCCTTTGTCTACTACCTCGACCGCCATATTGAGTTGGACGGCGACGAGCACGGCCCAATGGCGATTCAGATGATGAAAAACCTCTGTAAAGAGGACGACGAGCTGTGGCTTGAGGCCGAGGATGCCTGCGTAGAGGCGCTTGAGGCACGGCTCAAGCTTTGGGACGCCATTGCGACCAAGGTGCGCACGGGCGAGTTGGTGAGCTAATTGCCGCTCGGGGCGTAACTTTAACGCCCTATGAAAAAATTCATTGCACTTGTACTGGCGGTGGCGCTTGCGCTGCCGACGAGCCTTCGCGCGGACGAAGGCATGTGGATTCCGTTGCTGATTCAGAAACTGAACTACGCCCAAATGAAGAAGGAAGGTCTAAAGCTTTCAGCCAAAGACCTTTACGACATCAACCACGGTTCGCTGAAGGACGCAATTGTGTCGTTTGGCGGATTTTGCACCGGCGAAATCATTTCGTCGCAAGGCCTGCTGCTGACCAACCACCACTGTGGGTACGACGCCATTCAAAAGCATTCGACGGTCGAGCACAACTACCTCGAGGACGGCTTCTGGGCCATGGAGCGCAGCCAAGAGCTGCCCAATCCTGGGCTTTTTGCCAATTTCTTGGTGCGCATTGAAGACGTAACCGCGGCAGTCAACGCATCGCTCAACGACCAAATGTCTGAGGCCGAGCGCGCTAAAGCCATTCAAATGAAGGGTGCTGAGCTCGCCAAGGCGGCCACCGAGGGCACGCACTACGAGGCTTCGGTGGAGACGTTCTACCACGGCAACGAGTTCTACCTGTTTGTCTACGAGAAGTTTAACGACGTTCGTTTGGTCGGAACTCCGCCAAGCAGCGTCGGAAAGTTTGGTGGCGACACCGACAACTGGATGTGGCCACGCCACACCGGGGATTTCTCGATGTTCCGCGTGTACGCCGGCAAGGACGGAAAGCCCGCCGAATACAATGCCGACAACGTGCCCTTGACTCCGAAGCACCACCTGCCCGTAAGCACCAAAGGGGTGAAGGACGGCGACTTTACGATGATTTTTGGCTACCCAGGCCGCACCGACCGTTACCTCAGCAGCTGGGGCGTGCAGCAGGCCATTGACCTGTACAATCCGACGGTGGTGAAAATCCGTGACCAAAAGCTTGCGGTGCTGCGCAAGTACATGCAGGCAGACCCCGCCCTCAACATTTTGATGGCGTCGAACTACGCGTCGACGGCCAACTATTGGAAGTACTACATCGGCCAGACCGAGCAGCTCAAAAACAACAAGGTGTACGACAAAAAGCGCGATCTAGAGACGCGGTTCTCGGCGTGGGTGGCGGCGTCGCCCGAGCGCCAAGCCAAGTACGGCGAAGCCTTGAAGCTGATGGCCGAGTTCTACGACGCCACGAATCCGACCGTGAAAAACAACGTGTTTTTGATGGAAGCAGTGCTTCGCGGACCTTCTTCGGTTCTGTTTGCCTACCGCAACGTCCGCAGCCTGGAGCGCGCCTACAAAGACAAAGCAGGATTTGCGAAGGCGCGTCCGATGATTGAAGAAATGGCTAAGGAGAACTTTGCCGAGTTCCATGCGGGCGCCGACCGCGACATGATGGTGGCCCTGTGGTCGATGTACATGGCAGACATTCCGGCGGCGCAGCAGCCCAAGTTTCTGCAGTCTTTTGGCGGAAGCAAGGCGGCCCTTGAAGCGTGGGCGCAGAACGCCATGGCCACGTCGCTGTTCATGGACGCGAAACGCTTTGCCGCGTTTTTAGACAATCCCGATTCCGCGACGCTTGCCAACGACCCGTTGACCAAGGTGGCGAACGACTTCCGCTCGACCTACTTCGGTGGTCAGGATGCTTCGCTCGACGCGAAAAAGTCCAAGGCCTACCGCCTGCTGACGGCGGGTGTGCGCGAAATGGATCCGACCCGCACTTGGTCGCCTGACGCGAACTCGACGATGCGCATGACCTACGGCCACGTGGGCAGCTACGAGCCCCGTGACGGTGTGAAGTACGACTACATCACCTACCTCGACGGCGTAATGCAAAAGGAGGACGCCTCGAACCCTGAGTTCGTGGTTCCGGCCCGCCTCAAGGAGCTGTACAAGGCCAAGGATTTCGGACCGTACGCCGACAAAACGGGCCGTGTACCGGTCGGAATCATTTCGGGCAATGATATCACCGGGGGCAACTCGGGGTCGCCGCTGATCAACGCCAAAGGCGAGCTGATCGGTGTGGCCTTCGACGGCAACTGGGAGGCGATGTCGGGCGATATTTTCTTCGAAACCGAGCTTCAGCGGACGATTTCGTGCGATATTCGCTACGTGCTCTTCATCATCGACAAGTACGCCGGTGCCGGCCACTTGGTCAAGGAGATGACGCTGCGCTAGTCGGTTGCTGCGTAAAAGCAAAAGCCCGCCGGTGACGGCGGGCTTTTTTGTTGGGAGTTAAGCGAGAAGGGACTTGTTAAAACCCTAGTTTTTTCAGAGCCTTTTGCAGTTCGTCTTCGTTGCGGAACGTCAACGTGACGGTCCCCGCGCCTTGGGCCGTTTTGGTCACTTTGGCGGGCAGTCCGAGGGTGTTCTTGAATGCCTGAGCCGAGGCCACGTCGTTGATTTTGCGTCCGCGGGCCGGAGCGGTCTGGGCTTCGAGGGTTTCGGAACCTGGGATTCCGTCGGGGTTTTGGACAAGGCGCACCGCCTCTTCGAGCTGCCGCACCGACCACTGCTGGGCCACGCAGTCCATGTAGAGCTCGTCCTGAATGTTGGGGTCTTCGAGGCCCACAAGCGCTTTGGCGTGCCCGGCGCTGATGGTGCGGTCGCGAAGTCCGGCCTGAATGAGCGGCGTCAGCTTGAGGAGGCCGAGAAAGTTGGCCACCGTAGAGCGCTGCTTGCCCACGCGCTCTGAAACCTGCTGCTGGGTAAGGCTGCACTCATCCATCAGGCGCTGGTACGAGAAAGCGACTTCCATCGGGTCGAGGTCGCGGCGCTGAATGTTTTCAACCAATGCCATTTCGAGCATTTGCTGGTCGTCGGCGAGGCGAACAAACACGGGAACGCGCTCCAACCCCGCCAACTGCGCGGCGCGAAAGCGTCGTTCGCCCGAGATGATTTCAAATCGGTTGGCCTCGATGCGGCGAACCGTGATGGGTTGAATGATGCCCAGTTGGCGAATCGATTCGGCAAGTTCTTCGAGCGGACCCGGCTCAAATTGGGTGCGGGGCTGCTTGGGGTTGGCCTGGATTTGGCTCAGCGCCACCTCAAAGATGCTCGAAACGACGTCTCTCGCGCCGGGGTCTTGTGCCGTCACGGCGGCGTTGTCGTTCAGTAGCGCGGATAGTCCGCGGCCCAGCGCTGGGCGTTTCGGTGTGGCCATGTGCAAATATCGGAAGTTCCGAAGAACAAGAGGCTACGTGCGAGGTTACCTTTGCATCCTTCATGAACGACATTCGGAACTTCTGCATCATCGCCCATATCGACCATGGTAAGAGCACCTTGGCCGACCGCCTTCTCGACGTAACCCAAAGCGTGACGTCGCGAGAAAAGATGGACCAGCTCCTCGACAACATGGATTTGGAGCGCGAGCGCGGCATCACCATCAAGAGCCACGCCATCCAGATGGACTACCAGCGCGGGAACGAGAAGTTCCGCATCAACCTGATCGACACCCCGGGCCACGTTGACTTTAGCTATGAAGTGAGCCGCAGCATCGCCGCCTGCGAGGGTGCATTGCTCGTCGTGGACGCAGCGCAAGGTATTCAGGCCCAGACGATCAGCAATCTGTACCTGGCTATTGAGAACGATCTTGAGATTATTCCGGTCCTCAACAAAGTGGACCTACCCAGCGCCAACCCCGAAGAGGTCGAGGACCAAATCATCGACCTGATCGGATGCAAGCGCGAAGACATTTTGCGCGTGTCGGCCAAAACGGGACTTGGTGTTCCCGAGTTGCTGGATGCGCTCGTGGATCGGGTTCCGCCGCCCAAGGGGGATGCCAGCGCCCCGCTTCAAGCGGTCATTTTTGACAGCGTGTACAACTCGTTTCGCGGAATCGAGGCCATCTTTCGCGTGAAAAACGGTGTCATTCGCAAGGGTGAGGCGGTTAAGTTCATGGCCACGGGCAAGACGTACTTCGCCGACGAAATCGGAATCCTTCGCCTCAACAAAGAGCCGCGCGACTTCGTTGCAGCGGGTGACGTGGGCTACATTATCAGCGGAATCAAAGAGGCCAAAGAGGTCAAAGTGGGCGATACCATTACCTCGGTGGCCAACCCTGCCGAAGCCGCCGTCTCTGGTTTTGAGGACGTCAAGCCGATGGTCTTCGCTGGTATTTATCCAGTTGAGACAGAAGAGTTTGAAGAGCTGCGCGGTGCCCTCGAAAAGCTTCGCTTGAACGACGCCTCACTTACGTTTGAGGCCGAAACCTCTGCGGCCCTCGGATTCGGATTTCGCTGCGGATTTCTCGGAATGCTGCACATGGAAATCGTGCAGGAACGCCTTGAGCGCGAGTTTAATATGACGGTGATCACGACAGTACCGAACGTATCGTACTTCGCCTACACTAAGGCAGACGTCGACAAGGCCCTCTTGGTGACCAACCCGTCGGACTACCCCGATCCATCTGGCCTAGACCGCATCGAGGAACCCTTCATCAAGGCCCAGGTCATTACCAAGTCGGACTACGTCGGAGCCGTGATGTCCCTGTGCATCGACAAGCGCGGAGTCATCACCGGCCAAAACTACCTCACGGCCGACCGCGTCGAGCTCAATTTCGACATGCCGCTCGCCGAAATTGTGTTCGATTTTTACGACCGCCTCAAGACCATTTCGCGCGGGTACGCTTCGTTCGACTACCACCCTATCGGCTACCGGGCTTCGCACTTGGTCAAGGTCGACATCATGCTCAACGGCGATCCCATTGACGCCCTTTCGGCCTTGATTCACAAAGACAAGTCCTACGACATCGGACGCCGTTTGTGCGAAAAGTTGAAGGAGTTGATTCCGCGCCAGCAGTTCGTGATCGCGATCCAGGCCGCCATCGGAGCCAAGATTATCGCTCGCGAAACCCTGTCAGCTCTGCGCAAGGACGTAACCGCGAAGTGCTACGGTGGTGACATCAGCCGCAAGCGCAAGCTCCTCGAGAAGCAGAAAGAGGGCAAAAAGCGCATGCGCCAGTTGGGCAACGTGGAGATTCCGCAGCAGGCCTTTTTGGCGGTGCTGAAGCTGAACGACTAGGAGCGCCGGTTGGCGAGGTTAGCAAGGTTGGCTCGTTGGCTCGTTAGCGAGGTTCGCAGGGTTGGCTCGTTGGCTTTTTGCGCTTCGCACAGGGGCTGCGGCGCAGCTCGTGCCGCTTCATGGTTTTTTTCCTAAACGAATTTTTAGGTTAACGCGTTGATTTACACCAATCAAGCTAGTTTAGGTTTTTTGAAAAAAAGTAAAATCCGGTTAAAACCGAATAAGTAGCTTGGCGCGCTCACTCGCTGGCGATTTCGCATGCACGAGCAACGAGGAACGAACGAGCTAACCCTGCGAACCTCGCTAACGAGCTAACCTCGCTAACTTCGCGCTATGGCACAACCCTCATCCAAAGCATTTGAAACGCTTGCTGCGAAGCGCGCCGAGGCGCAGCTCGGCGGCGGCAAAGCACGTATTGACGCCCAGCACGCTAAAAAGAAGTTGACGGCACGTGAGCGCCTTGAACTGTTTTTTGACGAGGGAAGTTTTGAGGAATTGGGCGCCTTGGTGACCCACCGAAGTACGCTGTTTGGGTTGGACAAGCAGCAGTTTTTGGGCGACGGAGTCGTGACGGGCTACGGCACCGTCAACGGCCGCCTGACCTATGCCTACGCTCAGGATTTCACGGTGCTTGGGGGGTCGCTGGCTGAGGCTCATGCAGAAAAGATTTGCCGCGTCATGGATTTGGCGATGGACAATGGGGCTCCGATTGTGGGCCTCAACGACTCAGGCGGTGCCCGCATTCAAGAAGGCGTCGTGAGCTTGGGCGGCTATGCCGACCTGTTTTACCGCAACACGCTCGCGTCGGGAGTGATTCCGCAGCTGAGCCTGATTATGGGCCCTTGTGCGGGCGGAGCCGTGTATTCACCAGCACTCACCGACTTCATCGGAATGGTTGAGGGCAATTCGTACATGTTTGTGACGGGTCCGAACGTGGTCAAGACGGTGACGCACGAAGAGGTGACCTCTGAAGAGCTGGGCGGAGCCTCCGCGCACGCCAGCAAGAGCGGCGTAACCCACTTTACTTACCCGAACGGGGTGGCTGCGATTGAAGGGTTTAAGACGCTTTTGAGCTACCTGCCGCAGAACAATATGGATGGGGCCCCGCACCTGCCGTACACCAAGGGCGACGAGCGCCGCCCGAAGTTGGATGCGGTGGTGCCCGAGAGCGCCCAGCAGCCCTACGACATTCACGACGTCATCAGCGAAGTGGTGGACGCCGGGAGCTTTTACGAGGTGCACAAGGACTTCGCCTGCAACATGGTGGTGGGCTTTGCGCGCCTCGCGGGCCGTTCGGTCGGAATCGTTGCCAACCAGCCCGCCTACCTGGCCGGGGTCCTGGACATTCACGCCTCGACCAAGGGGGCTCGGTTTGTGCGCTTTTGCGACGCGTTTAATATTCCGCTGCTGGTGCTCGAGGACGTGCCTGGATTTTTGCCCGGAACCGACCAAGAGTGGAACGGCATCATCATGCACGGCGCCAAGTTGCTCTATGCGTTTAGTGAGGCGACGGTTCCGCGTATCACGGTCATCACGCGCAAGGCCTACGGCGGAGCCTACGACGTGATGAATTCAAAGCACATCGGAGCCGACCTCAACTTTGCGTGGCCCTCGGCCGAGATCGCGGTAATGGGTGCCAAGGGAGCTGCCGAAATCATTTTCAAGAACGAAATCAGCAAGGCAGACGACCCTGCAGCGATGTGGGCGCAGAAGGAGGCCGAATACGCCGAGGCCTTTGCCAACCCCTACCAGGCGGCAGCGCGGGGCTATGTGGATGAAGTGATTTTTCCGCACGAAACGCGGGCGAAACTCATCAAGGCCTTCGCCATGCTCGAGAACAAGTCCGTGGCTCGCCCGAAGCGAAAGCACGGGAATATTCCGCTGTAATTGAGTATTTGGGCAATTGCCCAAGTCGCGCTACATTTGCCGTCCCTTTAACGATGCCCCATCGTCTAATTGGCAGGACAGCGGATTTTGGTTCCGTATGTCTAGGTTCGAGTCCTAGTGGGGCAACAAGAAACCCAAGCCGCGCAGTACACTGCGCGGCTTTTTTTATGTGCCGCCGTACCTTCAATCAATGAACCGAGTGCTTGCCGTCGTCCTAGTGTTGGTCTTGGCCAGCTGCGACCGCCAAACCGACTACCGCAAGGCGTGGGTTGGAACCTACCAAGGTGAAGTAGAGCTCGGCACCCAGTACCCCTCGACCGTGGGCGGTAACTGGACCATGTTCGACACCACGTACACCCAGCCGTGGACGATTGAAGTGGCGCTCAACGGGGATAGCTCATTGGCGCTGACGGGGTTTCGCGATACCGTGACGGCAGATTTTGGCGTGCTCAAGGTTCCGGCGAGCGGAATCTTTTTTCGGCAAACTGGCGGAGGAAGCAGCTACGCAGAGCTCGGCATCGTGTTCGGGCACGACAGCTTGACGTGGAACAGCTTCAATAAATGCGGAATTCCCTGCTCGAGCTGGGCACGTGGTATTCTGCACCGCAACTAGTTTATTGCGGACTTAGGGATCTGAACAGAGTTCAAGCATAGGGGAACAAATCGGGCAAAGTTTGAGTTTACTCTAGGTGGAACG
>JBIPMA010000094.1:0-5001 GCA_044369335.1 Schleiferiaceae bacterium
CTACGCGAGCATTCAGCGCATGGAATCGTCGACGGACGAGAAGAAGGTCAAGGAGACCCTTGGTGGATGGAATCCGACAGACCTGCTTCAGGCCATTCAGGCTGAAGTCAATGTACTGAACGACCGAGTTGAGCGGGTGTACGACATGCTCATGGGCCAGCTTGAGTCCCAAGGGGTTAAAATCATTGACGAGCAGGACCTTACGCAGGGCCAAAAGGACTTTATCCGCAAGTTCTACGTCGACAAGGTCAGTCCAACCATCTTCGCGATGATTCTTCAGGACCATTTGCCCTTTCCGGAGCTCAACGACGCCTCTATTTACCTCGCGATTCGCCTTTGGCCCAAATTGGGCGGAGACCCTGTGCTGTCGCTGGTCGAGGTTCCGGCCGAAATCCACGGGCGCTTTGTCGAACTGCCCAAGTACGGCAAGAACTACCTGATGTTTTTGGACGACGTACTTCGCCACAACCTGCAGTACGCGTACTTTCTTTTTCCGTCGCAGCGCATTGAGGCCTACACGTTTAAAATCTCTCGGGACGCGGAACTCGACATGGACCACCACGACGTCAGCCGCACCGTGCTCGACCGGGTGCGACGCGGACTCGAAGACCGCCAAGTGGGCGACCCCGTGCGCATGGTCTACGACCGCGAAATGCCGTCAGAGTTCCTCGCGTACCTAATGGGGCGCATTGGCCTTCAGAATTCCGATGCCGTGATTGCCGGCGCGCGCTACCACAACAAAAAGGATTTGATGCGCTTCCCCAACATCGGCGGGCCAGAACTCGAGCATCCGCGCCTCGAGCCGCTCCAGCACCCCGACCTCGACATGGAGAAGTCGCTGATGAACGTCGTGCGCCAAAAGGACGTGCTGCTGTTTTTGCCCTACCACAACTTTTTGAGCCTCGTGCGCTTCTTGCGCGAAGCAGCTATTGACCCCGCAGTCACTAAAATCAGCATCACGCTATACCGCATGGCCAGCCAGTCGCGCATTGTGTCGGCGCTGATTAATGCTGCTAAAAACGGCAAAAAAGTGCGCGTTGTCATTGAGCTGCAGGCGCGATTCGACGAAGAAAACAACCTGCACTACCTCGAGAAAATGAGCAAAGAGGGTATCGAGGTCCAAACGGGCGTTGAAGGACTCAAGGTGCACAGCAAAATCGTCCACATCGAGCGAAGCACGGCCGACGGAGGCAAAGAGTACTTCGCGGTGGTGGGCACGGGCAACTTCCACGAAGGTTCCGCCAAAGTCTACACCGACTACCAGCTGCTCACCGCCAATCCGGTGATCTGTGCCGACATTGCGCGGGTATTTGAGTTTCTGTACGAGCCCTACAAGGTCATCAAGTACAAGGAGTTACTTGTGAGTCCGCACTACAGCCGCAGCGGAATCATCAAGTGCATCGACCGCGAAATCGCCCACGCCAAAAAGGGCAAGAAGGCCGAAATCATTATGAAGTTCAATTCGCTGAGCTCGTACGACATTGGCGAAAAACTCTACGAGGCCAGCAAGGCAGGCGTGAAGGTGCGCCTCATTGTGCGCGGAATCTGCTGCGTCAAGCCCGGCGTCAAAGGCCTGAGCGAAAACATCCACGTGGTGAGCATCGTCGACCGATTCCTCGAGCACAGCCGCGTGTACTACTTCTCTAACGACGGAGACCCCAAAATGTACCTCGCGTCGTTTGACATGATGACCCGCAACCTCGACCTCAGGGTAGAGGTGGGTGCGCCGGTGCTGGATCCCCGCATCCAGCGTGAAATCCTCGACCACCTCGAAATCCAGCTCCGCGATAACGTCAAAGCGCGCGTGTACGACGAAGAGGGCAGAAGTGTACACCGCGTCGCGCCGGGTCCGCGCATCCGCAGCCAAATGGAGCTGTACGAATACGTGAAAAAGCAAGCCAAAAAGCGCCGGGCATGAGCATGAAGTACTTGACAATTGGGGCCATCGATATTGGCTCGAACTCGATTCGGCTGCTGATTAGCCATGTGATTCCGACGCCGACCTACACCTACTACAAAAAAGTGTCGATCACGCGCCTTCCGGTGCGACTAGGTTCTGACGTGTTCACCCAGGGCGAAATCAGCAAAGAGACCGGTTACCGCTTGGTCGAAGCCATGAGGGCCTTTGCCGCAATCATGCGCGTGAACGGGGTCATCGACTACCGGGCCTGCGCCACCTCGGCGATGCGCGAAGCCAAAAATTCCGGGCGCTGGATTCGCCGCGTGCGCCGGGCTACTGACATCGGAATTGAGATTATCGACGGCGAAGAGGAGGCAAAGCTCGTCTTTCACGCCAAGCTTTTTGACCGCATTCACCCTGAGGAACCCAACCTCTGCTTTGTCGACGTGGGCGGGGGCTCGACCGAGCTCACCTTCTTTCGCGATGGGCATGCGCTGGCTTCGCGGTCTTTTCCGCTCGGAACCGTACGCCTTCTCAGCGACGCCGACAGCGAGGCGGTCTGGGACGACCTGCGCACCTGGCTCGAGTCCGAGGTTGCGCAACTCGACGGCCCTGTGGCCCTAGTGGGTGCGGGCGGAAACATCAACAAAGCCCACAAAATCAGTGGACGCCCCGTCGAAGAACCACTCAGCAAGCAGTACCTCGACCGCTTCAGCAAGCAGCTCGAGGCCATGTCGCCTGACGAACGCGTGCTGCAGCTGGGCCTCAATATGGACCGGGCTGACGTGATTGTTCCGGCCTTGCGCATCTACCGCCGTGTGCTGCGCTGGACCCACGCGACCTGGGTCTACGTGCCCAAAATCGGGGTTTCAGACGGAATTGTGCGCGAACTCTACCACCGTAAACACCGTGCCCAATGGGAACAACGCCTCGAATCCTAGTTCTGCTGATTGTCGCCCTCTTGGCGTCCTGCGGCATCAAGCCGGCGGCTCCATCACCGCTGAATCCTACGCGGGTCACCTTGACCACGGTCGAGGCTCTGGACCCTGTCGACACCGTGTGGATTACGGGCTACAACCCCGAACTCGGCGGCTGGAACGGCCGCGGAATCCCCATGAAGCGCACCGCCAGCCACGAATGGCAGGCCCAGTTCACGACCCGCGACAGCGCCATGGCGTTTAAGTTCACCCTCGGATCCTGGGCCAAAGAGGCCCGCTTGGCCGTCGGTCGCCCCTTTGGCGACGTGGCCGGCTACCGCGGAATGGACACCGCCTTTCACGCCCTGGCGTTCAGCGCGCCGCAGCGCACCAACGACGGCCAAGTTACCGGCGTGCTCCAAGAACTATTGACGCCGCCGGACCCCAACGGACGCTTCCCCCAACGCCCCATGTGGGTGTGGACGTCGGAGCCTCTGAAGCCCGGTCAGAAGTACGACCTGCTCCTGCTTTCAGACGGCCAAAACTGCTTTGATCCAGCCCAGACCAGCTTTGGGGTCGACTGGGCGGTCGACGAGGCCCTGGCCCAGCTCGAGGCTGAGGGCGCGATTCCGCCCACGCTGGCAGTGGGGCTGCAGTGTTCGTTTGAGCCCGACAACCAGCGCCGCAAAGAATACGGTCCCGGCGAGGTCGGCGACGCCTACGCCGAGTACCTCGCGCTGACGGTGCTGCCGTGGATCGAGTCCCACTACAACCTCACCGACCGCCGCGTCTTTGCGGGTTCGTCGATGGGCGGAATCCTTGGCTTTCGCCTCATGCACAGCTACCCGGATCTTTGGAGCGGAATCGTGTCGTTCTCTCCCGCCATCTACATCGAAACGGGCGGAGGCCTCGTGGTCGACGGGCTCACCCCCTGGAAGGCCAAAAACTACTTCTGGCCCCAGGGCAAGCGAGCCTACTTCTACAACGGCGGAATAGGCCTCGACGCGGCCCTTCAGCCCGGAATCGATCGGATGCTCGAGCAACTCAAGGCCAACGGCCTAAAGCTGGGTTCCGACTACCAGTGGAAGCTCGATGCCAAAGCCAACCACGACGAAATTGCGTGGCGCCAGCACTTTCCTGAAGCCTACCGTTGGGTAACTAGTTACTAGCAACGAGTAACTCGTTTCTGGTTTCTGGCTTTGCGCGGCTTGGCACAGCAACGAGAAACAAGTAACGAGAAACTGTTTAGCTGCGCACGTAGTTTAGCGGGCATACCTCGCCGCGCTCTTCGAAGTACTGCCATGCGTCGATTTCGCGAAGGATGTCGTCGACGTGGCGCATTACCGTAAAGAAGTTCACCGACTGGTAGCGCACGATGCCTTGTCGGTCTATCAAGAAGGTTCCGCGCAGGGCGATGCGGTCTCCCTCTGCGTGAAGTTGGCCGTCCTCGTCGTAGGCCCATTCGCCGTTGAGCACATGGTAGTTGTGGCTCACGGTTTTGTTGAGGTCGGCGAGGATGGGGTAGGTGATGCCTTTGATTCCGCCCTCTGATTTGTCGAGGTTGAGCCAAGCCTTGTGCGACGCATCGCTGTCGGTCGAGCAGGCGATGACCTGAACGTTGCGCTTCTCGAATTCGGCCAGGTTGGCCTGAAACTCGTGCATTTCGATGGGGCACACCGCGCTAAAGTCTTTGGGGTAGAAAAACAGCAGGACGTACTTCTGGCCTTCGTACTGGGCGAGGCTGTAGTCTTTGACGATTTCGCCGCCGTTGACTACGGCAGTTAGGCTGAATTCTGGGGCTTTTTTACCAACGAGTAGCGACATGGGGTGCAGATTTTAATGATGACTCAAAGGTAACCCTTGGGGCGTGCTCGTTGTTCGGTCAACCAGCAACGAGCAGCCAGTGGCTCGCAACCTCAGTGCCCGTGCCCCGCGTAGCCGCTCAGTACAAATCCGGCGGCAATTCCGACCAGAACGACGGCCCAGGTGCGCAGCGGAATCCGGTGGTCTTTTTGGGTCTCAAAAAGGATGGTGCTTGACACGTGCAAAAAGATTCCGACCACGAGGCTGCCCACGACGACGTCGACGTGCGGATGCTCGGGAATCAATAGGCCGGCCGCAGCGCCCAGCGGGGCGGCGATCCCGAGGGCGGCCATGGCTAAGGTTCCGCGCCGTGCATCGGTG
>JBIPMA010000095.1:0-4999 GCA_044369335.1 Schleiferiaceae bacterium
CCAAATCGCCGTGCTGTGGCGCGATGAACAAGCCTACATTATTTGGGAAACTCCGGATTCCCTAACCCACCGATCCGCAGTACGCCCCGACGGTTTGGGAGTTTGGGATCCGGACACCGCGGGACTTCCCACCCACTGGTGGATTGCATTTCGCCACACTTCAGCAACAAACGATCCGCATTATGCCCTGCGCGACTACTTTGAAATGGTCAATGCGCTCCCTGAATACTTTGAATATTAGGGCTATCGAATCGGAATTTTTTATATCTTTGCACCCCTTTAAAGGAACTTTTCTCATGAATCAATACGAAACCGTTTTCATCCTAAATCCCGTCTTATCTGATGATCAGATAAGGGAAACGGTGGATAAATACACCAGCAGCATTAAAGCTGCCGGTGGTTCCATCATCAACGTAGAGCGTTGGGGCCTGCGCAAGCTTGCGTACCCCATCGACAAAAAGAAGTCTGGATTCTACAATCTTGTAGAGTTCACCGCTCCTTCAACAACTATTGCCAGCCTTGAGCTGGATATGAAGCGCGACGAGCGCGTTCTTCGCTTTTTGACCGTAGTTCTGGACCAGCATGGTGTAGCCTACGCAGCAAAGCGCCGTGATAAGGTTAAAAACGCTTAAGACATGAGCACGAATTTAGAACCCACCGGTACCAGCGAAATCCGCTACCTGCAGCCTATTGCCATCGACTCGTCGGTGAACAAGAAGTACTGCCGCTTCAAGAAGTACGGCATTAAGCACATTGACTACAAAGATCCGGACTACCTCCTTCGTTTTGTCAACGAACAGGGCAAGATCCTTCCCCGTCGCCTCACTGGAACTTCACTGAAGTACCAGCGCAAACTCGCCCAGGCGATCAAGCGTGCGCGCCACTTGTCCCTCATGCCCTACGTTGCTGATAACCTTAAATAAGTCGAGGTCATGGAAGTTATTCTTAAGCAAGACGTTGAGAACCTCGGGTTCAAAGACGATGTGATTGTGGTAAAGAACGGCTACGGCCGTAACTACCTGATCCCGCAAGGCTACGCGATTCTCGCAACTACCTCAGCTAAAAAAGTTCTCGCAGAAGACTTGAAGCAGCGCGCCCACAAAGAGGCGAAGATGGTAGAAGCCGCGAACAAGACCGCTGAAGCGTTGCGTCACGTGGACCTGAAGATCGAAGCAAAGGCTGGTGCCGGCGCGAAGTTGTTCGGTGCAGTGACCAACCAAGATGTGGCTGCTGAACTTGCGAAATTGGGACACCAAATCGACAAGAAGTTCATTCAGATTGCCGGTGGTTCGATCAAAGTATCGGGCAAAAACAGCGCGAAAGTTCGCCTGCACCGCGATGTGGTGGTTGACTTCCATTTCGAAGTGGTACCCGTAGAAGCATAAACGTTGTAAACGTTGGTTTTTGAAGCACCCCGCCTAGCGCGGGGTGTTTTATTTTTACCCCCTATGAATCCTGAACAACCTCGGTGGATTGCCTTCGCATTCGGAGCCGCCTTTGCCCTCGTGCCCCTCGCTTCGTTTGCACAAGAATTGGGTGACACATCCCATTGGCCAATGCATGCCGCCGCAGCCGTTCTGCTTGCCGCATTCGGAGCAACCGCGGAGCGAAGCAGCACTGCGTCGGGCAGTATTTCATGGACCGTTTGGGCTTCAGGCGGACTTGCACTGCTTGCACTTAGCAGCTTTTGGACTACCGATTTGTTTGCCGCAAGCGAAGCTCGCTATGCAACAGGGCGCTATTTGGGCTACACCGCAGCTGCCTTGGTTGGATGGCGCATGGGGCTTCGCGGAATTCCAATTCTTGCCTGGGGACTCCTTGGCGCAGGCGGTATTGAGGCGCTTTCAGCACTCGGGGACCTTAGTCAGAACTCCAAAGCGATGGCAGACCCCTACCTCGCGCCTGGAATTCTCGGCCACAAAAACTTCACCTCTTCGGGGATGGCCCTTGCGCTTCCAGCAGCCTGGTACCTTTGGAACAGAACCCAAGGCGTTGCCCGAACTGCAGTGGTCGCCGTGGGCGTGGCCATCCTTGTGGCTGTAGTTGTGCTGCGCACGCGGAGCATTTGGATCGGCATTACCCTGTGGGCCGTTTTTGCGGCGATTCGCAGCATTCGCAACTGGAAGCCCTTAGCTGCTGGACTAGCCCTCGGAATCCTTGTCCTAACCGGTGTGCTTGCCCGACCCAAGGCGCGCGAAGCGCTGCTCGACCCAACCAACCTTCGCATTCGCGAGGTATTTTGGTCGCATTCGCTCAGTATGCTTGAGGCGAATCCCTTAACTGGAGTGGGCGCTGGACAGTGGCGCATTCACTTTCCGGGGTACGGACTGCGCGGCATGAATCCGTCTGTCGCCGAAGGGGTTACCGCTGAGGTACGCCCGCACAACGATGCCCTTTGGATGGGCGCCGAGCATGGGTGGCCCGGAATTGCCCTATGGGCGAGTCTGTGGATCGGGCTAGCTTTGGCCTGGTGGCGACTCCGGCGCGAAGACGGCGCAGACTTGGTAGCAGGAATAGCTCTCATTGTGCTTACGTACAGCCTCTTTGAGTTTCCGCTGGAGCGCGCTGCAGTGTGGGTTCCATTTATTCTCGCCGCGGGGATGCTTCGGCCGAACTCGTTAAAAAGCAACAAGACCGAATTCGCCCGATGGCTGCCAATTGGGATCATCGGTGCACTTACTGCTGGCTATGCATTCACCGCAATACAGGGGATTTCTTCGGAACGCGACCAAGAAGAGCTCCTGGCACTAAACGCCCAGCAAAACGCGCCCAAATTGCTTCCGGCTGCACTTGAAACACTCGATTCGTGGACGGAACTTGACCGCTTTGGAAACCCTGCGCCCTACTTCGCCGGAATGTCTGCGATGTTCCTTGAGGCACAGCGCGGGCCCCTCACCGCATCAAGCTTTTCAGAAGCGGAAGCCTACTTTCTGCAGTCCTTGACGCTTCATCCCCACCATGTCGTCACGTGGTACCAGCTGGCCAACATGTACCGATACCGCGGTGATGCCGCAAAGGCAGAAGTTACCTACCGCGAACTACTCAAGCGGTCCCCACGGCACCCCGGCGGACAAATGCACCTCGCACACTCCCTGCTGGCACAAAACAGCCCTGAAGAAGCTGCAGCCGTATTGTTTGCCGCGTTTGGGGACGATGCCTACTACCAACAGCCCGACTACCGCAATGCGGTGATTCAAGCGCTACGGCAGTGTCCGGATCGCGTTGCGATGAAGGGAGTTCAAGCAGTACTCAACGAGCGTGGGAGTCTTGACGACACAGCGCTGTTCGCAAGGTTTTTGGCCGAAAAGGCCACGTGGATCGGGCGCTGATTCCTAGCCCAGCAGCACCCGAACGGGGCAGTGGTCGCTTCCGAAGACTTCGTTGTGAATCTCTGTGGAAGCCACTGAATCCATTAGCCGGTTGGATACGACCTGGTAATCGAGGCGCCAACCGATATTTTTAGCGCGGGCACCAGAACGCATGCTCCACCACGAGTACTTTGCCACTCCGGGGTTTTGTTCGCGCCATGAGTCCGAAAATCCGGCGTTAAGCAAGTACTGAAACCCGTCAATTTCGCTTTGGGTATAACCCGGAGTCTTGTTGTAGTTGGACTGCGGATTGCTCAAATCGATAGGTTTGTGGGCGACATTCAAGTCGCCGCAGAGCACCACGGGCTTGCGCGCATCCAAGCCTTTGAGGTAGGCCGTCAGGTCCCGGTCCCAGCGGGCTCGCTGCGGAATCCGTGACAAATCACCCTTTGAATTGGGAACGTAGGTCGTTACGACAAACAGGTCGTCAAATTCGGCGGTAATGACGCGGCCTTCGCCCTCGTGCTCTTCTACACCCATTCCGTAGGCCACACTGAGCGGCTCGCGCTTGCTAATCAGTGCGGTACCCGAATAACCTTTTTTTTCAGCCTCGTGGGCGACGATGTGGTAGCCCGTGCCGTTCAAAACCTCTTTGGCTTGGTCCACGGTGCACTTAATCTCTTGAAAACCCATGACATCTGGGTTCAAATTGCGTACAATTTCGAGCAGACCCTTGCCTGCGACCGCCCGAAGGCCATTGACATTCCACGAAATAATGTTCATGTGCCGAAGGTACATTACCTTAATTGCATGCTCCGAATGCTTCAACTTCTTTTTCTCGCTTTACTAGTAGCGAGCTGCACCATCACGCATTCGGAGCGCTACGTGCTGGCACAAAACCCCCGTATTGAGCTTCAGACCAGCATCCGTAAAAGCTATAAAGGTCAGGTCTTTGTGCAAGAATACCAGGGGATTACGTCGATGATCGGAATGGACCGTCACGGCAATTTGCGGCGCCATGTCGTCATGACTGACGACGGACCCCAAGCGTCGTACCGCGAGGGTAAGAATCTGGTGATTCCGAGCGGTAGCGTTCCGGTTCCCGACAGCCTCTACCACCTCAGCGGGATCACCGCCTATCCCCTGATTGTGCCCAAGATCACGTCGCTCATCGTAGGGGCAACTGCACGCACCACGGCAAGTTCTGCACCCTCAGGAGACCTCGTCGAGGTTGAATGGACGTGCACCTTGCGGGCGCCGAAGCAGCGCCACTTCGTTGCGCGCTACGAAGTCACGGCCGCTGGACCCTTGAGTCCGCGGAATACAGCGAACGCGAATACGTACAGCGCTGGAATCGGGTTCCGCGCCAGTAAACCTGCTACATGTTGCGGCGGTACTGGCCGCCGACCTCGAACATGGCACCGGTCATGGCGCCCAGCGAACACACTTTCGCGGCCTCCATGATGGCGTCAAACATCGGCTGGTTGCCCAGTGCCGCTGAACGAATGGCATCCAAGGCCGCTTTAGCCGCATCGCCGCCCACCACTGCAAGTCGCTCGACCGTGGCAATTTGGCGCTCTTTTTCGTCGACCTCGGCGCGAATGACTTCACCCGGAACCAGCGTGGGCGAACCCTTGCTACTCAAGAACGTGTTCACCCCGACGATGGGGTACTCACCCGTGTGCTTGAGC
>JBIPMA010000096.1:0-4962 GCA_044369335.1 Schleiferiaceae bacterium
TGCTCGCGTGGGAACCCCGAATGGCCTACCAGCTCGGGTTTCAGCTGTCCTCGGCGGCGGTGCTGGGATTGATTATGGCCAATCCGCCCGACCAAGCGGCGACGCCGTCCGATCAAGCGGCCAATCCGCCTGGACGCCAAGCCAATCCGCCCGAAGGCCGGGCAAAACCAAAGCATTCGCGTCTGAAGGCCCTAGTGGACGGAATGCGCGTGTCGCTCGCCGCCCAGTGGGCCACGACGGGCTTGTCGCTGGTGACGTTTCATACGGTTCCGCTGTGGTTTTTGGCGAGCAACCTGCTGCTGGTGCCGGTGCTACTCCTCATTTATCCCTACAGTGCGCTGGCGATGCTCGGTGTGGGGTTGCCTGATCCGGAACCCCTTCTGCTCGCCCTCACCACCTGGGCCGACGATCCGAGGTGGGTGTGGGCGAATCGGTTTCCGTCGCCGGAACAGGTGGTGCTTTTGACGGTCGGATCGGTGGGGGGCTTGCTGGCGCTGCGCGCACGGCGACCCTGGCGGGTCGCCGTGGCCCTCGTGTTTACGGTCTGGGTGGTGGGCGAAAGCGGACCGCGCTCGCTGCGCGAGCAGCGCTGGATTTCAGTCGGCCGCGGGCTGGCCTGCGTCCAGGTCCGCGCCGACACCGCGCACGTATTTGGAACCAAGTATCTCATTAACAATGAATTTGTTTGGAATCAAAAACTCAACCCGTACTTTAAGTCGAGAGGGGTGCGCCACATTGAGCGGCACGTACGTCCGTACGGGCAGCTTCAGCAAGAGCGAACTAGCCCATGATGGCACGCAGGTCAACGACCTGCCGCGCTTCGCGCGGGTCGTGGACTCTGAGGATTTGGGCTCCGCGCTCAAGAGCCCAGGCGTGCAGGGCCGAGGTGGCGGGTAGGGCGTCGGTGGCCGTAATGCCGAGGGTTCGGGTGATTAGCGACTTGCGCGAAATACCCACCAGTAGGGGGTGGGGGAACTCGCGAAGCAGGGCGAGGTCACGAACGAGCCGAAGGTTGCCTTCGGGGGTTTTTCCGAAGCCGATTCCGGGATCGAGAATGATGTCGTTGAGGCCCACTTCGCGGGCGGCCATGAGGCGCTCGCTCAGTTCGCGCACCGTAACCAGTGATGCCTGATCGGGCCCCAGAAGCTCACCGCCAGAAGCAGGGTAGTGGGTGAGAATGTAGGGCGCACGGGCTTCGGCGGCTACGGACCAGATGGCGGGGTCGAGGATTCCGCCCGAAATGTCGTTGACGAGGTTGGCGCCCTGGTCGAGGGCGCGGCGGGCGACCTCGCTTCGAAAGGTGTCTACCGACAGGGGGATGGCGGTTCCAAAGCGCGTGCGGAGGCGTTCAAAGGCGCCGTCGAGGCGGGCCCACTCTTCGTCGGGGCTGGGCCATTCGGCTCCGGGGCGGGTTGAGCATCCGCCGAGGTCGAGCCAGTCGGCACCCTCGGTAAGGAGGCGTTCTGCCTCAGATTCAAGGCGATCCAGGCCCTGAAGGCGGCTTGGAGCGTAGTAGGAATCGGGCGTCGCATTGAGGATGCCCATGATCTGTGGGCGTTCCGCCACAAAAAGCTGACCGCGAAGGTTCAGTGTAAACGCGCAAACAGCCGTACTTTTCACCCTGTAAAAGTATGGCCCACACTGCAACCCAATACGCCGCCGAAATCGCGCGCTGCCGCGAGCTTTACGGCAAGAAACTCACCGACTACGGCGCTGCGTGGCGCATCCTTCGCTTGCCGTCGCTGACGGACCAGCTGTTCATTAAGGCCAACCGGCTCCGCACGATTCAGGATGCGGGCGTGCAAAAGGTGGCCGACAGCCAAGAGGGCGAATTCATCGGAATCGTGAACTACGCCATCATGGCCCTCATTCAGCTCGAGCGCGGAATCGCGAACGAGCCCGACCTCAGCCCCGAAGAGGCGCTGGCCGCATTCGATGCACAGGCCACCAAGATTTACGAGCTTATGGAGGCCAAAAACCACGACTACGGCGAGGCCTGGCGCGACATGCGCATCACCTCGCTGACGGACCTCATTCTTCAGAAGGTGCTGCGCGTCAAGCAGATCGAAGACAATTCGGGGGAAACCCTCGTGTCAGAGGGCGTCGACGCCAACTACATGGACATGGTGAACTATGCCGTGTTCGCGCTGATTTTGATGCACCAGGGTTGAACAAAGGTTCCGCCGCGTGGTTTTTAGTGAAGAAACCACTCGAAACCTATGGAACTGATTGCCCTCAGCATCGCCTTTTTGACGACCCTCGCGACGACCTACATGCTGCTTTCGGCAAAGATGCAGCTTATGAAAAAGGAGCTCGAGCGCCGCGCGGAATAATTCGCTTTGTACCTTGGACGCATGAACATGCGTAGCCTTGCACAGTCCTTGATCCGCTTCATCTTGGGCGGACTCTTTATTTTTTCGGGCGTTATCAAGATGAACGATCCGCTCGGGTTTAGCTACAAGCTCGAAGAGTACTTCGGGGCCGACGTCTTTAACCTTGAGTTTTTGCAACCGCTGGCGCTTCCGATGGCCGTGTTTTTGGTCACGTTTGAGGTGGTGCTTGGCCTCTTGATGCTGATCGGCTACCTGCGCGCCTTCACCTTTTGGAGCATGGCCGGCCTTATGGCCTTCTTCACCTTTTTGACCTTTTACAGCGCCTACTTCAACAAGGTTACGGACTGTGGATGCTTCGGCGACGCGATCCCGCTTACCCCGTGGGAGAGCTTTACTAAGGACGTGATTCTGAGCGTGCTGATTGCGCTCTACTTCGCTCTGGGCCTTCGCAACGTGAAACCCATCATGAGCCGCTTCTGGGCGCGCGGAGTCAAGGGACTTGCGGTGTTTGCCATGGCCTTTTTCACGAACTGGGTCTACAACCACCTGCCGGTGTGGGACTTTCGAGCCTACAAGCCCGGGACCGACATCGCTAAAGCGATGGCTCCGGCCGAGGAATTGGGTCTGACTCCGCCCCAGTACGACGTGGTGTATACGCTGCGCAAGGGCGAAGAGGTCATGGAGGTGACCGGAACCGACTACGTCGCCCAAAAGTGGTGGGAAAAGCCTGAATGGGTCATGGACGCCGAGGCGACCCGCAACATCAAGGTTGCCGATGGCTACGAGCCCCCCGTGCACGACTTTGCCATCGCCCCCGGCGGCGAGGACCAAACCGCCCAGTGGTTGGACTACCCAGAAAGTTACTGGCTGGTGGCCTACGACTTTCGCCGCGCCGACATGGCTCAGCTCGAGCGCATGTGCCGTGAGTTCCAGAAGCTCCACGACGCGGGCATTCCCGTGGTCGGACTCACCTCAACCGACTTGAGTGAGGTCGCCGCCCTCCAGGCCCGCACCGGAACCAACTTCCCGTGGTCCAACGGCGACGGAACCGCACTCAAAACCATCGTCCGTTCAAATCCGGGCGCAACCCACCTGCGCAAAGGGGTGGTGGTGAAGCACTTCCACTTCAACGACTTCCCAGCCGCCGAATGAGGCGCGCGGGCCGTGCCCTTTTAGTGCTCTGGGGCGTCGCGACCCTGGTGTTTTTTCTCTTTCACACCGTCGGAGGCGATCCCGCCCGCATGATGCTCGGGCAAGTAGAGGACGAGCAGGCGCTAGCCGCCGTGCGCGCGGCCTATGGCCTTGACCAGCCGCTTCTCGTGCAGTATGCCCGCTACCTAGGGGGGCTTTCGCCCGTTCGCCCCGTGGACGGCACGTGGGGCCTTTACTGGCCCGACCTTCAGACCTCGTACCAACAGCGCGGAGTCTCCGTGAGCGCCCTCATCGGCCAAACCCTGCCCAATACCGCATTGCTTGCCTTCATTTCGCTCGGAACCGCCGTCCTCATCGGGGTTCCGCTCGGACTCTACTCGGCGCTGCGCGCTGGTTCCGCCGCCGACCGCGCCATCACCGTGTTGAGCACCGTGGGAATGGCCACGCCCTCATTCTTTTCAGCCATCGTCGTCGCCTGGCTCTTTGCCTATGTGCTGCACGATTGGACCGGACTGCCGCTCACCGGAAGCCTTCGCGAACTCGACGACTACGGCAACGCCGTGCGCTGGGAATGGTCCCACCTCATTCTGCCCGCCCTCACATTGGCCGTGCGACCCGTCGGAGTCATCGCCCAGATGATGCGCTCGTCCGCTCTCGAAATCCTCAGCCTCGACTACGTGCGCACCGCCTACGCCAAAGGCCTCACTACCAGCCAAGTGCTTCGCCGCCACGTGCTGCGCAACGCGCTCAATCCCTTGATTACCACCATCTCGGGCTGGTTTGCGAGCCTCTTGGCCGGAGCCGTCTTTGTCGAAACCGTCTTCGGCTGGCGCGGAGCCGGCAAACTCATGGTCGACGCCCTCGAAGGCCGCGACTTTCCCGTCGTTATGGGCAGCATACTCGCTTTGTCCCTGATCTTCGTCCTTCTTCAAGCCCTCGTCGACTGGCTTTACGGGGTGGTGGATCCCCGCGTCAGGGCGTCATAGCGTTAGTACGCTACCCCCGAGCCGAACCGTAAACGTTACCTCGGTCTCAAGCGCCCTGAAAACGTGAATAAGCGTAGCCAAATTGGCCGTGTGCGAACTCGACTCAATCTTTGAAATCTGCGCCTTCTGAACCCCAACCAACGCGCCCAGGGCTTCTTGCGTCAGCTTTCGTTCCTTGCGGGCCCGGCGAATCATCGCCCCAAGTAGGTCCATCCGCAACTCGTATTCATACGCTTCGCGGGCGGAACTTCCCCGTGCGCCAATAAACTCATCCTTGATCTGGTCAAGGCTGTAGGTTCGTTGTTTAGTGTTCATAGTACCTCATTTTTAGCATATTAGCTTGATTCATTATTGTTTGATCCAGCTTTTTTTGCTTTTTTACACAACCGTTTGTAGCTACGACCAGCCGTGGCCGTGTCGTTTTTTGATCCCAAAAGGCGATAATTCGAATGTGCGTTCGGGCATACAGGGTTCGGAATTCCCAGAATTCG
>JBIPMA010000116.1:0-4414 GCA_044369335.1 Schleiferiaceae bacterium
GGTTGCGGGCGGCGGCGAGTGCTTGGGGCGACTCCGGGTGGTGCATGCTGCGCACCGCCACCTCTCGGCGCGGCCACTTTTGCTCCTCGCGCAAGGTTTCGGGCATCCAGTCGCTGCGGTCGCGAGCTGGATCTTCGAGCAGGGCATCAATTTTGGCGGCCAAGCCTCGGCTGTGCAGCTGCATGGACCCCAACTTCTCGGTTGACGAGTACATCGGGGTCAGTCCCGCGGCAGCGGCGGGTCGGCTCGCGGCACGCTCAACCTCGGGGTGGGCCATGTTCAGACCGTTTTTAAACGCGTTCACGCGGCCAAAAACCACGACCTCTTCGCCCACGGGCAAGCCCTTCTCAACCCAACGGAGCCCCTTGAACCACACCAATTCGAGCTCGTCGGGGCCGTCTACCAGTCGGGCAGTCAGCCGGCGTTTGGGACCGGTTCCGACGGTCTGCACGCCCGTCAGCAGACCCTTGACTTGAACTTCGGCCGGGCCCGGCTGCAGCTCGCGAATGCGCAGCACCACGCTGCGGTCGATGTAGCGGTAGGGGTAGTGCGCCAGCAAATCCCCAAACGTGCGCAGACCCAAGTCGCCCGCAAGGGCTTCGGCCCGCAACGGGCCAATTCCTTTTAGGTAGGCGAGGGGGGTGTCGAGCCAGCGCGAGGACATACCCAAAAATAGGGCTATCTTCCGCCGTCGCTATGGAATACCGTTCCCAAAATGCCCGCCAGCGCGAACTTGGCCTGCGCACCGCCGACGGAGCGCTGCTCGCTGTCCTTTTTTGGGGCGGAGTCGCCCTGCGGTTCGGCGACCTTCAGGCCGAAAACCCCGCCTACTTTGACCACTACCTGCGTTTGGCACAGTGGCTCGGAATATTTTGGTTTCTACTTGGTTGGGTTGGTCAGCCCTACCAGCTTGCGGTGGGTGTTGAGCTTCGCACGGTCGTCGCCCGCTTCGTGCGCCAGACGGGTCTGCTGCTTGCACTGACTGCCTTGCTGGTGGTGTCGCTCAAGACCTACGTGTACTCGCGCGTTTTTTTGGTCGGACTCTTCGCGTCCTACCTCAGTTTGGGGGCGCTCCTGCGCGTGGCGGTCGTTCAGGCGGGTCGGCGTCGGTTTCGGCGCGGAATCGGACTCGTCGGCGTCCACGGCCTTGGCACTTCGCCGATGTGGAGCCTCATTGCACGTGAATTGGCCGAACGCCCCGACTACGGCTACCGCTGGCTCGGAACCGTCGAATCCCTCGATGCCGTGGATTCGGACGCCGAGGAACTGTGGTTGACTCCCGACCGGGTACTTGCCGCCCTTGATGCAGCCGAAACCCGCGGACTACGACTCCGTGTGGTGCCGGACCTTGCAGCCTTGCCTGCATCGCGCACCCAGTGGTCCGCCCTGGGCAACGTGCTGCTGCTGGACTGGCGCCGTGAGCCCTTAGCCACGGGCTGGGCGCCTACGGTGAAGCGTGCTATGGATGTGCTGGGTTCTGCCATTGCTTTGGTGCTGCTCGCGCCCCTGATGGCCGGAATTGCGCTCTGGGTACGGTTGCGCAGCCGCGGTCCCGTGCTGTTTGCGCAGGTGCGCTACGGGTACAAGGGCGAGCCCTTCACGATTTGGAAGTTCCGAAGCATGGACGCCACAGCCCATCCGGACCTTCAGGCGGTTCCCGGCGACGCGCGGGTGCTCCACCCTTGGTTGCGTGCGAGCCACCTCGACGAGCTGCCCCAACTCTGGAACGTGCTTCGCGGCGACATGAGCCTCGTCGGACCGCGCCCCCACATGGAAAGCGACACGCAGCGCTACGCCGACGCGGTTCGGGGCTACGGAATCCGCCATTGGGTGCGCCCCGGAATCACCGGTCTGGCCCAAGCCCGCGGGCTGCACGGCCACACCGACGAAGCCTCAATGGCTGAGCGCGTTAAAGCCGACGTGTACTACGTCGAGCACTGGTCGGTGGCGCTCGACCTCAAAATCATACTGGCTACGCTGCTTCGGGCGCGGGGTTGGGTGTGAGCTAATCTACTTAAGCAACCAGCATGTCATGCAGGATTGACTTGATTTGGTTGACTTCTTTCGTTTTGAGAAAACCCATTGAATGGCCAAGTCTTTGGCGGTCTATACTGCGCAACTGATCCAGCACCACCCAAGCTACTTGCTGTTCAAGCTGGACGCGTACTCGGCTGGGATAAGCTTTGCTTGTTCGGGTGAGCGGAGCTATTATTAGTGTGCTGAGGTGCCTGTTCATGGAGTCAGGACTCACAACGACGCAGGGTCGGGTTTTTTGAATTTCGCTACCCAAAGTGGGGTCAAGGTTTACCCAATAAACCTCATACTGCTGACCTACCATGGATCAAGTAGATCATTGTCAAGGCTGTCAGAAATCAATAACTGGTCTGCACCATCTGCGTGCATCTGTGCAAAAGCCTCATCCCAACCTTCTCGGGGAACCCGTGCTGGGCGGAGCACCATATGGTCGCGTTCGAGAATTAATTCTAGACGTTCTCCAATTTGATACAAATCGAGTACAGCCTTTGGGAGGCGTATACCCTTTGAGTTTCCGATAGCGACGAGAGGAAGATCCATTGTAATTACTTTGTGATTACAAATGTATCATTTTTATTGAGTACGGCAAAGCCCCTTCAGCGCCGCGTCGTACTGTTCTACGATCACGGGCCAACGGTAGCCGCGGTCAAGAGTCGCGCGGTGGTCGCGGGTCAGGGTTCCGCGCTGCGTCCAAGCGTGCGCGAGCTGTTCCCGGGCGCCTTCCGTGGTAAAATAGTGGGCGGAATCGCCTAAAATTCCGCGATTGAAGGCATTCTCGTGGGCGGCAATCGCGCAGCTGGCGGCCATGGCTTGAAGGAGGCCGGGATTGGTTCCGCCCGCCGAATGCCCGTGGATGTAGAGCCCGCAGTGGGCGCGCAAACTGTCGAGCAGGCCCGCGTCGAATTGGCCACCCAAAAGATGTACGTTGGGCAGCCCCTGCAGCGCTCGGCCCTCAGGGTTGTCGAATGGGCCCACCACCACCACGGGTGCCAAGGGGCTCAGCGCCTCGGCGGCCACTAGGACGTGGTTTTCAGGGACCAATCGAGCTATGATGAGCGCATAGCCACCGGGCTGGAGGCCCAGCAAGGGGTCGAGTTGGCCAACGAACTGAGGGTCGTCGACGCCGTACGCGATTTCGGCGCAGGGCTTTGGGTACTGGGCCGCGTAACGCGCCATTTCGGGGTGGTCGGCGACGAGCAGGTCGGCAGAACGGGCCGCAGTGCGCTCGGCCCACTTGAGGTAGCGCTGCACGTCGGGGCGGTACTTGCCGCGCATCCACTCGAGGCCGTCGAGGTGCACGGCGAGCGGAGCGGTTCCGCGCAAGAATTTCAGGGCAAGCCACGGGGCGGATGAGGTGGTCCCGAGGGTAAGGTGGACGTCGGGCCGTTGCTGGGCCGTGTCGCGAAGGCTCAGTAGGTCGTAGATGAACTGGCCGGCGGAACCCATCCTCGGTTCTGGATCACGGTGGATTCGTCGGCGCACGCCCGGGTGCGACCACTCGGTCACGGGGTGGGTCGACGAGGTGGCCACATCGACGCGCCACCCGCGGGCTGACAGCCCCTGGGCGAGGTGGTCGACCAGTTCTTCGTATCCGCCGTAGCGGTTGGGGATTCCGCGAGAGCCCGTGATGCTGAGGCGACCCCGCAACCCAGAGTAAATCTGCTCGAGCTGCTCGGCGGCCCGATTCCAGGTGAGCAGCGGTGCCCGGTCAGAGCCCAACTCGACGTCGGCATGCGCGTCGGCGGCGCGCACGGCGGACTCCCAGGCTTCGAGCTCTAGGGGCGCCACATGGACCTCGTCGCCCCACTCGGCGGCGCCCAAAACTCCGGGCGCGGCCACGACCTGGCATCCCGCGCGGCGCGCCTCGGCAATCGTGAGTCCGTAGGTTTCGCTCAGCGACGGAACCAGCACGCCCCGTGCTCCTGCGTAGGCCGCAGCTAAGGCTGCGGGTTCGAGGCGTGGAAGCCATTCGACATCAGCGCCCGCCGCGCGGGCCGCCCGAATAGCTTGGGTAAGTTGGTTTCGGTAGCGGCCGTGGTTGGGTGCCGCGTCGCCGTACAGCCGCAAGGGCTCTGTGAACCCTCGGCGGGCCATGGCGCCCCACAGTTCGACCGCAAAAACTTGATTTTTGAGGCCTTCAACGCGGGCCGGAATCAGCCATCCGTGCCGAAGGTGGCCGTGGGGACGTGCACCCAGCGGCAGGTGGTCGGCGCCCGGGGGGACGACGTGCACGCTGGCCCCGAGGCCCCAGCGCGAGCGAAGCCTCGAAGCCTCGGCCTCAGTCGTCGCAACCAGCGCGTCGGCGGTCCACGCGAGGTCCGAGCTCAAGCGGTCGGGGCGCAGCACGGACCAGCCCGGCCAGCGGTCTTGGCCACGAAGG
>JBIPMA010000230.1:0-4840 GCA_044369335.1 Schleiferiaceae bacterium
GTATTGAGAAAATAGTTAGACAGGGTGATTGTATTCTGATTAAGAAAAAAGATACCGCCGAAACAGGTTTGGTTAGACACTTAACAGAAAATGAGTACCGAACCCTTTTAGTGTTAGAAAGTTAATGTTCATAGGTTTAGTGGTTAAAGACCTCAACGAAAGTTGGGGTTTTTTTATGCCCAACATTTCCGACGCCGAGCTGCACTGTCGAATGTTCAACGGCTTAAAGCTGTAAGACATCTGAACAATGCAGCGCTGTGTTGCGCTGAGTCTAAAAATATGCAAGCAAATTTGCTTATTAATGCACAAAAAAAGAACCCCACCATTTCTGATGAGGTTCAACTTACTAACTAACCATCCACTTGGGGGGAAACACACTATATTAAATCGTACCTTCTATTCCGTGAATTTTTTTCGTAATACGTTTACCCTTTTTTTCGTAGTTCTCGTATCCGATAAGGAAGTTGTTTTTTTGAGTCCCGATTAAACAAGAGCCTTCAACTTTAACGTTACCATAGTTTACTTTTAACTGCTTCATAAAATTGTTAAAAGATTTTTCCAACTTACGGCCAATAACATCTGACGGAGGCACAGGTGCATTTTCAATTCGGTAATGAGTACCTATTCTTGAAAATTTAATTCCGTACATTGCCTTCTTGTTAAAGTTAGGAACACTCTGATTTAAACAATCTCTCATAGAATCCAGCGACTTCTTCAAAGCGTCGGTGGTGTCTTTTCTTGGTTTTTGTATCATAACTTTTCAGTTTGTTTCCACAAAGATAAGGGTATAATGTGGAAAAACAAAAAATATAAAAAAAATATCCACAATTATTTGTTATATCAAAGTAATAGGTGTATATTTGTGTTCAGGATATTTATTTATAAACATATAAACATCTGATTATGAAATTAACTGATATACTTAACGAGAGTCCCCAGAGGGAAGTAGGTGAGGGAGGTTTCTCCCGAGTAATGACTACTATGAGAGGAGCAATCCCTAAAATCAAGACCATAGGAATTCTAACCGCAGAAAATCCTTGCGCACAAAAATTAACTCCACAAGAGAATAGTGTAAGAAATGCCAAACTCGAAAAGATTTTAGGTAGTTACTTATTTGGATACAGGAAGGTAAAAGGGAAGTATGGTAATATGGAAAATAGTTTCCTGGTAAATAACATTACAAAGAGTCAGTTAATGCAACTCGGTGATGAGTTTGTTCAAGAGAGTATTATCTTTGGTGATTACTTCGAAGATGGTGAGAAGTTCGGAATGGAGTTTAGTATGATTAGAACTCATACCTGTGATAGTGATGAACCTGTTGGAACAATTATGGGACAGAGAAAGGTGTTCATTGATAGAAACAATAAAGATGACTTCTACTCCGAGATAAAAGGAAGAAGATTCCAAATCCCATTCTTTGAAGTTCCAACCTTTGACGATAAGGACGGGACAAAAACCGGTAAACCACACAAGAAGATGTACGATACTCATTATGACGATGCCGAGTTTGATGGTAAGGGTGGTGAGATTAAAGGCTCGTATAGAACCTACCCATCAAAATCAGATGCTCCTGATAAGTTATCTGATGAGGATAGAGAAAAGGTAGAGAAGTTAAATGAGCAATCGTTGGACGAATCAAAGACATTAAAGTCTCAATGGGAAAAGAGAGGTAGGATTATGAATATCCTTAACAAATATATGTAAGATTGTTTTTTAGTGGTGATTTAATCGAAGAAGGGTGGACAGAGATGTTCACCTTTTTTTGTGATATAACGCAGGGGCCCTTTGCGCTAAGTCCAATGTTCAACGGCTAAGAATCAAAAAGCCGTTAGACTTGTGGGATTACCAGGCAAACGCTGGAGCAATCTGGTTTATTGCGCATATTCACCAGTTTTTATCTGGCGCAACGCAGCGCAAAGCCATAGGATGTCATACGGCTATGGTGCCGTTAAACTTTTTTAAAAAATATAAAGAAATATTTGGTTTAGGACCCATAATGTATTACCTTTACACTGTTATAAAAAAAACGACCCTATGTGGAAGATTTTCAAAACAGCAATTAAGATTACCCTGACAGTTTGGCTCATAAAATCCATATGGAAAGATATTGGGCCGGATGAGATGGATAAGCTTAAATCAGTATTCAAACAAATCAATTAAAAACAAACACAATTATGGCAAGAAACAACAGACTTATTGACGTCGTGTTCTCAAACGTTGTAGGCAATGACGAACGTGTGAGTCAGTACGAGAAATTCCTGGCAACAGACAAAGCACTTGGAATTCAGGAGACGGATGACATTAAAGAGGCAAAGAGACTTTACAGTTCCATCCTAAGGAATAACAAGACTGTATTGGACGAACTTGCAAAGCTTGAAGAATCAATTGTACAGTTAAGATGTCGTGAGCAAGTTCTCAGTGATTTTAAATTGTCCAAGGTACGTGAATACATTTATGCAAGAGCATTATTCTTCAGACCCGGTCGTGAGGTGAAAGATATTCGTGTGGTAGTTGGACGAACAGATGTTTACGGGGAGGACCTTCAGGACCTAATGTTCAACGGCGACTTTATGACAATTGCTCGAAACAAGTTATCTGAAGCAATGGATATGGAGATTGCAGAAAACAAATACTACATCAGAAATCTGAAGTCTAAGTATGGGGAAAAAATGTTAGTAAAATAAATCTAGTATTTTTTGGAATATTCTAAAATATATTTTAATTTACATCCCTAAACAAATGACATATGGTTGGATACAATACGGGAGCAGCAGATTACCTCCACGAGCTCAAGGTCCTAAGGGACAAGATGCATTGTGAAATAGTTCAGGAAGCCACAGTTAGAACGTTCGTTAAGGAAGACTCGACGGATGGTATCCTACTATTAGATGAACCTTTCAGGTTTTACTTTAAACTTGAGGAGGGATATTCTGAAGAAAGGTATGTTTTGGGAATCGACTGTAATACCGGCGTAGTTATATGTGAAGATATAGATAACCGCAGCAAATTTTTTAGGTACACTGACTTGACTCTTGATGAGTTAGGTCAGTTGCATAAATCCATCGTGATTAATAAAGAATATAAATTTACGTTGTATGACGAACAAACGTTATAAGGTTAGGTTCAACCTCGGGAGAGGAGAGAACTATATGAAGTGGAAGGTAGTGGACCCTAAGGGGGTGACCTCGTATTACTTCCCGACCGGTGTACAGCTCCGTATGACGGGCTGCACTTTAAAGAACAATAAGGCTGCAGCAAAAAGAATCTACCGTGGAGAATCCAACAAAGTAGTTTGTGCTTGGGTCCTATGTGAGAAGCTGGATATTATAACGGAACACTTCAGCCAATCTGATACTCAGCCGGATGCTTACAGGTTGAAGTTCAACCCACGTACAGCTCCAAACTGGCAGCACGAGCAGGGAGAACACATCTTAAATGCAGATGACGAGTACTTCAACGAAATAACAACAGTGGATTATCGATTATATATAACTAAAGAATAACTGCAATGACTAACAGGGAAAAATTAAAAGAACTACAAATTAATATGGTTCGAGGAATAATCGACCATATGAGGATTAACAACCTTGCCGAGGTTGAATTCCACACTGCCTTCAGAATTGACGTCGAGGAATTTTGGGCTGATGACTATCAGATGGTACCCAAGATGGTGATTGGATTAAATGCATTAGGTGAACTATACTTGGATGACGGTGGGGTAGTTCCCATTGGACAAGCATATGCTCACGAGATTGCATATACTCTTGACCAGCTCGAGCAGAAAAAATATCAGGTAAATGAATATGAAACTGTACCGGACAAGTAAAATATTTAACAGCTATGGAAGAAAATAAAAACAATGAAGAAATGTTCACATCAGATGAAGTGGACTTTATAGTAAAGGAAGTAAGAGACTACCAAGCAAATATTGGTATACTCATTGCTGTGGCAGTAATGGGCTTATTATTTTTAAAGGATTATTTCTTGAGATGACAGCTCACTGTCCAATGTTCAACGGCTTATTAACTAAACAAACATAAGATGAAAACTTTTTTAACTAAACTCGGGTGGTGGTTCGACTATTATTTTGCGTACTTTTTATACCACCCAACCAAGAGGAAACGCTACCACCGTTATATGTTCCACAAGTATGGGAAGACATATAATGAACGTTGTCCTGATTGTCACAAGGAGGAATCTTCCTACGAGAATCTGGAACAACATCGTCGTGGACGTTCAAAGTATTAGTATGAGAATTTTTTTAACTATCTCCACCGTCTCGGTCTCATTAGGAATTCTGTATCCCCCGTGGGGGACGCAGTTCCTTTTAGTTGCAGTATTAAATCTGTGTCTCCATCTGATGGACCTGAAGACGGAATCCAATGTTCAACGGCTACGAACCAAAAAGCCGTTAGACATCAAGCCTCCACCGTCGGGACCAGTACCTCCTCCTGATTTCCCCTACGTCCAAGACGTTTTAAAGGGTTTGTCAAATATCGGGATAAAGAAGTCCGAAGCTGTTAGACTTGTATTACAGGTCCGCCGGGACAATCCGTCCCTACGGGACACGGGGGAAATCCTGAAGAGGTGTATTACTTTATCTTACCGTAAATAATTTTGGCGGATTTGACTTTGTCATTTTTTAGGGTTATATTTTATATATAAACATTTAAAGAAATGGCAAACAAAAAAACAACAACCCAGAAAAAGTCTCGTCGCACACCCGTAACAACTTACGTTCCTGTGGCGAGCAATGTGTACTTCGACGGTACGTCATACCGTGTACGCGTTATTAAGAATGGCGTTCGCAACAGCAAGAATTTTTCTTCTAAGCGTGCTG
>JBIPMA010000123.1:0-4259 GCA_044369335.1 Schleiferiaceae bacterium
CACACTCAAATCCTCGATTTTGAGTGGAATCCAGCGAGCCGCTACACCGTGTGGTCGGGCCTTGCGGGCGGCTTCTTTTTGGCCATGGCCTACTTCGGAACCGACCAAAGCCAAGTCGGCCGCTACCTCGGGGGCAAGAGCCTCACCGAAATTCGCCGCGGATTTCTGTTCACCGGACTGATCAAGTTCCCGATGCAGCTCTTCATTTTGAGCCTAGGGCTGCTCTTGCTGGCCCGAATGCACTTTGCCGACGAGCCCTTATGGCACAACCCCGCAGTGGCCCAAGCGTGGCAGGGAATGCGTCCGGATCTGGACGCCCAGTGGGCTGAAGTGAACGACCAACGCCAGAAGCTCGCCGCACAACCTGCAACCCCCGAACGCCAGGCCCGATTGGCCGAGCTTCACGATCGGCGCAATGCACTCAAAGCTGCGGCCGTAGACCAGGTCAAGGCGAGCGCGCCCCACCTCGAAACCAAGGACCAGGACTACATTTTTCTGGGGTGGGCCTTGGGGCACATGCCGGTCGGACTCCTCGGTCTTTTGCTGGCGGTCATCATGGCCGGAGCCATGTCCAGTTCCAGCGCCGAAATCAATGCGCTGGCCGCCACCTCGGTCATCGACTTTGGTCGGGTTCTGGGTCTTCGCGAAACGCTTCAAACGTCGCGTTGGGTCACCGCATTTTGGGGGTTTGCCGCCATGGGCGTGGCCCTTTTGGCCAGCCTTTACGAGAATTTGATTCAGCTCGTCAACCTCATTGGTTCGCTGTTTTACGGGCCGATGCTCGGAATATTTGTCTGCGCCTGGCTCTTCAAGCGTCTGCCGTGGCGGGCGGTATTTTGGGGCGGAATCCTTGCGGAATCCGCCGTCCTCTCCCTGCACGCCGCAACGCTTGCGGGCTGGCTCGAACTCGGCTACCTCTGGTACAACCTTATCGGCGCCGTCCTCGTCGTGGCGCTGTCGTGGCTGCTGCCGTTCCGCGCCCCGCGGGCGTAGCCGACTTCTCGGCGTATATCACCTCCATCCGCTGGACGATTTCGCCCACTGCGGGGCAGACCAACGCGTTCTTCGCGGTGAGGTCCAAAATCTGCGCCTGCTTCACGCGATCGGTGTGCGGGTACTCGCGGCATGCCTTCGGTCGGTCTTCGTAGATCGAACAGGCGTTGTCCGCTTCCAAAAAAGGGCAGGGGAGCTGCCTGAGCACCCAGTCGCCGTCTTCGTCCAGGCGCAGGTAGCTCGCTTCAAAATCGGCGGTCTTTAGGCGCAAACGCTTTGCGACCCGCTCTTTATCGCGCTCGGTCCACAGCGGACCCGTCGTCTTGCAGCAGTTGGCACACGTCAGGCAGTCCGTCTTGGCGAACACGGCCTCGTGCAGCTCGTGCACCACAGGGTCCAGATCCCGCGGGGGCTGCCGTTTTAAACGCTTCAAAAACGCCTCAGGCCCCTTTTTCACTCAGCGCGAAGCTTTTCGATAAAGGCAGTGGTTTCTTGGAGCCACGGCTCGTACTCAGGGGTTCCGGGCCCGTAAAACCCGCTGTAAATCTTGCGCACCCGACCTTTTTTGTCGAGGTAAATCGTCGTCGGGTAGGACGAAAAGTTGTCGAGTCCGTCGAGCACGCGCTCCACGGCGCCGCGCTCGGCACGTCCCGCGAACAAAACGGGGTAGCGCAGGTCCAGTCCGCGCACAAACTTGTCGACGGCGGCAAATGCTTGCTCGCGCTCTGCGCTCCGCTCGAATGTCAGCCCAAAAAACTGCACGTCGGGGTAGGCAGCGTGAAACTGCCGAAAGGCGTTGCTTTCGTCCACGCAGTTCGGGCACCACGAACCCATGATTTGAATCACGGCGGGCTTGCCAAGTTCAGGGCTAAATAGTGCACCGCTCTGGTAGTGCGGAAGCGCAAACGTGAGGGATTCGACGCCTGGCTTAAGCCCGGCTAAAGTGGTCGGGTCGGCCAGCTTCGCGTCGGGATCGGCCTTGCCCGTAATGGCCTGTTCGCGTGTGGCGCTTAGGATTTGCCTTCCTTGGACGGCTCCGCCCTCGAGAAGCTCCAACTCGAACACGTAGGCAAAGACCCCGTTGAAGGTGCTGAGGTACACGCGGTTGCCGCGGCGGTTGCCCGCGAGGTAGCGGTAGTCGCCGGACTCGGTCATGATGGTTCCGGTGACGGTTCCGTCTTCGCCCTCGCGAAGCACGGCAATACCTGGGTTACCCTGTGCGGCCGGCTGATCAGGGTGGTGAAAACGCAGCGCGTAGCGGTCAGATAAAGTTTGCTCGGAACCTTGCGGATTCGGGAGCGCAAACCGTGGGCGCTTGCCCATGGTCAACAAAAGAGGGTACTCCTCGCCGCGGTCTGGGCGGATCCAAAATCCGTCCAGCGCTCGGCCGTTGCGGCGCCACACCAGCTCGCCGGGGAAGTACGGGATTTCGTAGCGCTCGTATCCGTCCGGAGTTGCTCCGGCGTACGCCAGGAGTATTCGCTCGGTTCCGTTGGCTACGTACATGTCGGGCCGTACGACACCTTTGGGCTGCACCGACACAATATCAAATGGCAGCACCCAGGCGGCTTGGCCGTCCGTCGCGGGGCGCAGCGTTATTTCGGCGTGGAACCAGGTTTCTTTGGGCGCGTCGAGGGCGCGAGGTTGGGCCACCACGACCCACGCAGCAAGTCCCAGGATCAGGACAAAAATGATTTTCATTCCCCCAAGTTAGTACTGGCGGAGCGCTTCGCGGTACGCGTCGACCCGCGCGGCCAGTTCTTTACGGACGCGGCGGTACTGTCCAGCGCGGTCGGTCTCGTCAAGATGCCCACCGAGCACGTTGAAGTAGTACTTTATTTTGGGTTCGGTTCCGCTTGGGCGCGCCGTGATGCGGTCTCCGTTGGCCATCACCAACTGGATCACGTTGGATGCAGGTAGCGTCAGCGCGCTCGTTGAGCCATCTGCAAGCACCCGCTTGCTGCGCTGCTGGTAGTCGACCACCTCGGCCACCGGAACCCCTGCCACCTCAGTCGGAGTCGCCGTGCGCAAGCGCGCCATGATCGCCTGAATTTCTTCGAGTCCGCTGCGGCCGGGTTTGGTTACGCTCAGCAGCTCGTCCTGGTGCACTCCGTGTCGGGCGTACAGGTCGAGTAGCGCCAGGTAAAAACTCGATCCGTTCGCCGCATGGTATGCCGCGGCCTCAGCGAGCAGGCAGGCAGACCCAATGGCGTCTTTGTCGCGCACAAAGTCGCCCGCTAGGTAGCCGTAGCTTTCTTCACCTCCGACCACAAACGTTTGCTTGCCTTCTCGGAGTCGGATTTGCTCCGCAATCCATTTAAAACCGGTAAGTGTTTCGGTGGCTTCCACGCCGTAGTGTTCGGCCACACGAAGCAGTAGGGGCGATGTCACCACTGTGCTCGCCACGAAGGGGTTCGCAGGCATGCTTCCTTGGGCGGAACGCTGCGCGAGCACGTAGTCCATCAGCACCGCTGCGGCCTGGTTGCCGTTGAGCAGCACCAAGTCTCCGTGGTCGTTGCGTACGGCAATACCAACGCGGTCGCTGTCGGGGTCGCAGCCCACCACAAAGTCGTACTCCAGTTCTTCAGCGCGGGCCACGGCGAGGGCCAAGGCTGCCGACTCTTCGGGGTTTGGAGAGTGCACCGTAGGGAAGTTTCCGTCCGGGGTGGCCTGTGCCTCAAGAACGTCCACCTTAGTGAAACCCCACCGCCTGAGCGATTCGGGGAGCAGAGTAATCGACGTTCCGTGCAGCGCGGTAAACACGATGCCCAACTGGGCGTTGCATTGGCGGTTCAGTGATAGCGTTTCGAGCGCGCCCAAGTAGGCTTCGTCGGTTTCGCGGCCTAGGGGTCGCACTGCGCCGGTTCCGCCCGACCACTTCACGTCGGCCAAAGTCACTGCGCGTACCGCTGCCAGCAGCTCTTTGTCTTGCGGCGGAACAATCTGCCCGCCGTCGCTCCAGTACACCTTGTATCCGTTGTATTCCTTGGGGTTGTGCGAAGCCGTGATCACAATTCCCGCCGTGCAGCCGTGCAGGCGCACCGCAAAACTCAGTTCAGGGGTGGGGCGCAGCGCATCAAAGAGCCATACGTTCACCCCGTTGGCCGCCAGCACGTCCGCAGCGACACGGGCAAATTCCGAAGCTTGATTCCGCGAATCGTACGCAATCGCCACCGAGGGCGTCGCACTTGCCGCATTGACGTAGTTCGCCAATCCTTGGGTCGCAAGGCCAACAGTGTAGCGGTTCATTCCGTTGCTTCCCAGGC
>JBIPMA010000097.1:0-4816 GCA_044369335.1 Schleiferiaceae bacterium
GTAGGTGATAAGGGTCCAGGGCTGGGTGAGGGGTTGGATTCCGCCCGTGTGAAGGGCAAAAAAGCGAAGCATTCCGTGCTCGGCGGGCCAGCCGAGGGCCCAACCGGCGAGTTCAAATCCGGTCTGAACCAAAAAGACGAGCACCAACCCCGCGATCAGGCGGTGAATGGGGCTCTGATGGATCCACAGGCGAATTTGGTCGGCGGGGCGCACGGGCGGTGGGGGTTAGAATCGGGTCCTGCTGGACTGCCAGCGTTTGATGAGCAGGAACCCAAAAATCATTCCGCCAACGTGGGCGAAGTGGGCAATGCTCGACCCGGAATTGGCGACTCCGTTGAAGAGTTCAAAAAGGCCGTAGATCGCCACAAAGTACTTGGCCTTAATCGGCAAGAGAAAGTAGAGGTAGATCTGCTGGTTGGGGTACATCATGCCAAATCCGAGGAGCAGTCCAAATACGGCGCCGGAGGCTCCGACCGTCGGCGTCATCGCCAGCGACTGCATAAAGTATAGGGCTTCGCCACTGCCCGTTGCGGCGTGCAGGTTAAAGGCCTGAACGTACTCCCAGTAGTTGACCCCGAGGTGCAGGGCGGCCGCGCCAAATCCGGTCACAAAGTAGTAGAGCAGAAAGCGTTGACTGCCCCAGCGGTTCTCGAGTGGAGTTCCGAACATCCACAGCGCGAACATGTTGCCGAGGATGTGCCCGAGTCCGCTCGTGTCGTGCAGAAAGAGGTGGGTGACGAGCTGAAAGGGCTTGAACAGGTCGCTGGTGGGCAAGTAGAGCCCGAAACGTCCAATCACATCGATTCCCATTCGCCCAAAGACGATGGTGGCAAAAAATGCGAGTCCGTTAATAATCAGCAGGTTTTTAACAACCGGCGGAAGAAAGCTGAAGCCAGAGGGGCGGTAGTACATAGTTTAAAAGAATCGGGCAAGTTCGTCAGCGTTGAGCAACCGGGCGGTGGGCCGACCAAGGTCGTCGGTCCAGGGGTCGCTGCACGCAAAAAGTCGGTCCATGACGTCTTGGACGTCAGGTTGCCGCCTCGGATGGGCGCTGAGCCACTGGCTGATCCAGGTGCGCAGTTCGCTATCGTCTTCGGAGTCAATCCGCGAGAGTCCCTCGAGCCAGTCGATGGCAGCTTCGGGGGCACAGAATCCGGGTCCAGCGGTCCACGTCCATTCGGAATCGCAGACTTCCCAAGCAAAGCCCCAAATTGCGAGTCGGTCGGTCCAGATGTCTGCAAATCCGGGCGGAGGGGTCCATTCGAGCGGAAAAAGCCAGTTTTGACCGTTGCGCGGGCTGCCGTCGGTCCAGCGCTCAAGGTCGATTCGGCGCTGGGCGCGCTCAAGGTGCACCACTACAAGCTGTTCGGCCATAGGTACCACGGCGTACATGCCGGCCACATTGAGGGCGCGTCCCGTTGTGCTTGGTCGTTCGACCGAGGGTTCGTGCGTCTCGTCGTTCCAGCCGTGGCTGGGGAGTTCGAGTTCGCGCTGTATTCCGCGTTCCGCCTCGGTGGGCGGCGCGAAAAAGTCCAAGTTGGCCTCCGAGGCAAAGGGGTTGAAGTTTGTGTTGACGTAGACCCCAGGTGCCTCGGGCTTGGTCCGAGTACTCCAGTCGATGTGTTCGCCCACAGGTACCTCAAAGTCAAGGGTGGGCGCAATCTGGTGGATTCCCAAGGCGCGGCGCACGGCGCTGCGCACCATTGCGTATACTCCACGCTCGTCATCGAACTTGATTTCAGTCTTGGCGGGGTGCACGTTGACGTCGATGCGCTCGGGGTCGAGTTCGAGAAAGAGGACGTAGGCCGGGTGCTGGTCGCCGGCAATTAAGCCCTCAAAGGCCTCGAGTACGGCGCGGTGGATGTAGGGGCTGCGCACCGTGCGGCGGTTCACAAACAGGTACTGGTCGCCGCGGGTTTTTCGGGCGGCTTCGGGCCGGAGCACGAATCCGTGCACGGTAACGAGGTCGGTGGGTTCTTCGACTGGAACCAGCTGCTGGTTGCTTCGGCGGCCCAGCACGGCGGTGGCCCTCTGGCGGATGTTGCCGGGTTCGAGCACGCGTTCATCGCTGCCGTTGTGCTTCAAAATCATGCGCACCTCGGGGTGGGCGAGGGCAAGCGCATCAAACGTTTCTAGCACGTGGCGGAATTCAACCGTGTCAGACTTCAAGAACTGGCGTCGGGCAGGGACGTTAAAAAAAAGGTTGTCCAGCGTCACGGTAGTCCCGATAGGGCCGGGACTAGGACTGCTGCCCTCGTGGTTGCCGCCCGAACAGCGAAGTTCAATGCCCAACTCATAGTCGGCTGTTCGGGAGCGAAGCTTGAGCTGTCCCACGGCGGCCATCGACGCGAGGGCTTCTCCGCGAAACCCCATGGTGGTCAGGGCGAAAAGGTCGTCTGGCTCTCGGAGCTTTGACGTCGCATGGCGAACTAAAGCCAACGGCAAATCCTCAGGATCAATCCCGTGACCGTTGTCGCGTACCTGAATGCGGGTCCGTCCAGCTTGGCTTAGCGTAACTTCAATTTCGGTAGCGCCTGCATCCAATGCGTTCTCAACGAGTTCTTTAACTACAGAGGAGGGCCGCTGTACGACTTCGCCAGCGGCCACGAGGTTGGCCACCGATTCCGGCAGTTCGCGAATCGGAGCTCGGTTCATCGGAGCAATAAAGTGGCGAGTACGAGCAGTCCAATGGCGATGCCTGCCATTCGCATAAATTGACCACGACCTGCTGAAGATGTTGTGCGCTTTGCAGACCATGCTTGGTGCAAGCGCTCTTTTCGGGCCTCCACACTTTGAGGCGCATCTGAGCCGAGTTGAGCGAGACGCTCTTTGCGCTCGTCGTAGTACCGGTGCTGCAGTTGAAATCCGCGCGGAGTCCGCTGGTTTTTAAACAATGAAAAAAACGCCATAGTCCCCCAAAGGTACCGCGATTTTTTGGCCTACTTTGGGGTGATGTTTGGACTCCGACGTATTTGGATCGCGCTACTATGCAGCGCATTGACGCACAGCGCAGTGCATGCGCAAAACCTCGACGAGCAACTCGGCCAGCTGATCATGGTCGCGGGCTACAGCAACAAAGGCTATGCAGAAATTGACCGCCTCGAGGCCATGGTTCGCCGCGGCGAAGTGGGCGGAATCATTTGGATGCAGGGCGGCCCCGAACGCCAAAGGGCGGCCATTCAGCGCCTGCAAACACTTGCGCTGAAGAAGATTCCGTTGATGATGGCCCAAGACGCCGAATGGGGCGCCGCCATGCGACTAGACAGTTTACCGCGCCTGCCGTGGCCGCTGACCTTGGGGGCCACAGGCGACACAGGGCTCGCGCGCCGATACGGCCGCGCTCTGGCCACTGAATCGCGCATGCTCGGCATCCACGTCAATTTTTCGCCCGTCATCGACGTCAACACCAACCCGCGCAACCCCATCATCGGCCAGCGCGCGCTGGGGAGCGATCCGCACCGCGTCGCCCTGCTCGCCAAGGCACAAATTCGCGGAATGGAGCAGGCCGGAGTCATGGCCTGCGTCAAGCACTTCCCCGGCCACGGCGACACCGAATCCGACAGCCACCACACGCTGCCCACGGTGGGACGTCCGCTCCGCGAGCTCCGTCGCCTCGATCTGGCTCCGTTTGCAGCGACGTTTGATGCGGGTGTCGGCTCGGTCATGGTGGCGCACGTAAACGTTCCGGCGCTTGACGCCAGCGGAACCCCGGCCTCGCTCAGCAAGGCCGTGGTGACCCACTGGATGCGCGACAGCCTGAAGTACGACGGACTCAGCTTCACCGACGCCCTCAATATGAAGGGGGTGGCGCAAGATCTTGCCCCTGGTGAACTCGAAGTCCGGGCCTTTGAAGCGGGCCACGACGTGCTGCTTTTTGTGGGTAATCCCCGGGCCGCCATCAACGCCCTCAAAGCCGCGGTGCGCAGCGGGCGCATTGATTCGGCAGAAGTCCACCGCCGCTACCTGCGCATCATCGACGCGAAAATCCGTTGGAACTGTGCCGCGCCGCTTCCGCCCGCCAACTACGAAGCCCAAAAAGCCGAATGGGACGCCCTGCGCCGCGAAATCTACGCCCAGGCGTTCACCGCCGTGAAACCGGCTCCCGCCTGCGACGCGGTGGAATTTGTGGGGGATGGCAAGCCGCCGGCAGGGCTCCGCGCCGCGAACGCCGCAGACCAGCGCGTGGTACTAATTTTTGGACCGTCGACGTCAACTGCCTGGAAGAAGGGCGCGTGGACCGAAGAAATGAAGGCCGCCCTCGCCAAGCACCGTGCGGCGGGCCGTACGGTTTCGGTGGTGCACCTGGGCAACCCCTACGGCCTGCGCGGTCAGCCCGTTGAAGACATCGAAGGCCTTTGGGTGGGGTACGAGAATTCCCCCGAAACGCGCGAACTCGCAGTTCGAGTGGCCAAGGGCCAGCAGGCGGCTCCGGGAAGCCTTCCGGTAAGCGGGATTCCGGCGCCCAAGTTTTGGTCGAACGCCAGCCCTGAGCAGGCTGGATTCGCCCCAGACCTCGACGCCCAAATTGCGGCGGTGGTGAAACGCGGGCTTGACGCCAAGGCCTATCCCGGCTGCCAGGTGTTCGTCGCGCGCCACGGCAAGGTGGTCCACAACAAGGCCTACGGGACCGTGGACGGTTCGACCCCCGCAACCCCCGAGACGTGGTACGACGTGGCCTCGGTGACGAAAATCCTCGCGAGTGTTCCGCTGTTGCTGCGCGCCGAGAGCGAAGTCCCCGAGGGCTTTACGTCGCGCCGCATGGCTGAACTGCTGCCTGAACTCAAAGGTTCCGCCATCGGTCGCGCCACCGCCGCCG
>JBIPMA010000098.1:0-4810 GCA_044369335.1 Schleiferiaceae bacterium
TGCACGACGTAAAGGGGGTTGCGCCTCGTATTTTTGAAGGATATACTAGCTAACTGACATTATGGCCGAAGGCGAACGCATTATACCTATAAATATTGAGGAGGAGATGAAGACCTCCTACATCGACTATTCGATGTCGGTAATTGTTTCTCGTGCACTTCCTGATGTGCGCGACGGACTCAAGCCCGTGCACCGTCGGGTTCTGTACGGAATGAACGAGATGGGCAACCACTCGTACAAATCCTACAAGAAGTCCGCACTGGTGGTAGGTGAGGTGATGGGTAAGTACCACCCCCACGGAGACTCCGCGATCTACGACACCATTGTTCGTATGGCCCAAGAGTGGAGCCTGCGCTACATGCTGGTCGATGGCCAAGGAAACTTTGGCTCCATGGACGGCGACGCTCCTGCGGCAATGCGCTACACTGAGGTGAGGATGCGCAAGATCACCGAGGAATTGGTGCGTGACATCGACAAGGACACTGTTGACTTCAAACTGAACTACGACGATTCGCGTGAGGAGCCCACCGTGCTTCCGACGCGTATCCCAGCGCTGCTTGTGAACGGAGCATCTGGTATCGCCGTAGGTATGGCGACCAATATGCCGCCGCACAACCTTACCGAGGCCATCAATGCTACGATCGCATACATCGACAACAACGAGGTTGAGGTCGTGGACTTGATGAAGCACATTTCTGCTCCGGACTTTCCGACGGGCGGAACCATTTACGGCTACGACGGCGTTCGCGAAGCCTTTGAAACGGGCCGTGGCCGCATCGTTCTGCGCGCAAAGGCCCACATCGAAGAGGTCAACGGCCGCGACTGCATCATCGTGTCGGAGATTCCGTACCAGGTCAATAAAGCCGACATGATCAAGAAGACCGCGGATTTGGTGGACGAGAAAAAGTTGGACGGAATTGCCGATATCCGCGACGAGTCGGACCGCAACGGAATGCGCATTGTATATGTGTGCAAGCGCGAAGCGGTTCCGAACGTAGTACTGAACAAGCTGTATAAGTACACGCAGCTTCAGTCGAGCTTCAGCGTAAACAACATCGCTCTGGTCAATGGCCGCCCGATGATGCTGAACCTTAAGGACATGATTCGTCACTTTGTCGACCACCGCCACGAGGTAGTAGTTCGCCGTTCAAAGTACGAACTGTCTGAAGCTCAAAAGCGCGCACACGTTCTGGAGGGGTTGCTGATCGCCATCGACAACCTCGATGCGGTGATCAAGTTGATCCGCGCGAGCCAGACAGTGGACATCGCCAAAGATGGCTTGATGAGCAATTTTGGCTTGAGCGAAATTCAATCTAAGGCCATTCTAGACCTTCGTCTTCAGAAGCTCACCGGCCTCGAACGTGACAAACTGAAGGCGGAGTACAATGAGCTGATGGAGCAAATCGCCTACCTGCAGCGAATCCTTAACGAGGTTGATTTGCGCATGCAAATCATTAAGGACGAACTTATTGAGGTTCGCGACAAGTTCGGAGACGAGCGACGCACCCTGATCGACTACTCGGGTGGCGACATGCGCATGGAGGACATGATTGCCGACGAAGAAGTGGTAATCACGATTTCGCACATGGGCTACGTTAAGCGTACCGCCTTGAGTGAGTACAAAACCCAGAGTAGGGGAGGCGTAGGCTCTCGCGGTGCGACCACCCGTGACGAGGACTTCATTGAACACGTGTTTGTGGCGACAAACCACAACTACTTGCTGTTCTTTACGGAACAAGGTCGCTGCTTCTGGCTGCGTGTGTACGAGATTCCGGAAGGAAACCGCACCAGCAAAGGCAAGGCCATCGTGAACTTGATCAATTTGCCGAGCGACGACAAAGTCCGAGCCTTCATCAACACCAAAGATTTGAAGGACGAGGAGTACGTCAACAGCCACTACGTGGTGCTTTGCACCGTCAAGGGCATCATTAAGAAGACGACCTTGGAGGCCTACAGCCGCCCACGCGCCAACGGAATTCACGCCATTGGTGTGCGCGACGGAGACCGCCTGCTTGAGGCCCGCCTGACCAACGGCAGCAACGAAATCATCATGGCAGTCCGCAGCGGTAAAGCGATTCGCTTCCCAGAAGCGAAAGTGCGCCCGATGGGCCGTGGAGCATCTGGAGTTCGCGCCATGGCACTTGACACCGAGAACGATGAAGTTGTAGGAATGGTGTGTGCAGAAAGCGAGCAGGATTCTATTCTGGTTGTGAGCGAAAACGGCTACGGAAAGCGCACGCTTGTCGAAGACTACCGCATCACCAACCGCGGAGGTAAGGGTGTTAAGACGCTCAATGTCACCGACAAAACGGGCGACGTGATTGCAGTTAAAGACATCACCGACGAAGACGATTTGATGATTACTACGAAGCGCGGAATCATGATTCGTATGGCGGCTGCCGACCTGCGTGTCATGGGCCGTGCGACCCAAGGTGTTCGTTTGATCAACCTAAAGTCCGGAGAGTCAATCGCATCGGTCGCCAAGGTTCCCGCTTCTGAGCCTGAAGAACTGGTCGAAGGACTCGAGGGTGGACCCGAGGCAGGTGCCGCGCCTGAAGTAGGGGAGGCTACTGCGGAATAAATTTCGGTTAATCCTCATTGAAATGAAGGCCCCGCTGAGCGGGGCCTTTATCTTTGTGGCAAATACGTACTTATGAAAAAGGTTCTTTTTGCTGTATTTGCTGGCTCTGCGCTGTTCGTGCAAGCTCAAGACGGCCCCAAGATTTCAAGTGCCAAGATCGCCCTGAACGCAGGGGATCTCGTGGAAGCAAAGCGCTACATCGACGAAGCCAAAGCTTCAGTTGATGCGTTAGCACCAGAGGCCCGTAACCCTAAGTTGATGCCCAAGTACTTGCTGTACCGCGGTGATGTGTACTACGCACTGTTCAACGAACCCTCGAGCAAGAACATCGAGACGCTCAACGAGGCTACTGCGGCCTACGCGGACCTTTTGGCGTACGAGAAGGCCTTGGGAAAAATCAAGTTGGCGAAGGCTTCAGAAGAAAAGCTTCCGTTGCTTGCACAAGCGTATGTAGGTCTTGCTGAAGACTTTAACTTCAATCAGAACGACAAGGCTTCATCGATTGCGGCGTACGAAAAGGCGATTGCCACACGTGCTGTTTTGGGCCAACTGGACACCACCAACATGTCGTATGTAGCCTACTTGACCATGGAGACGGGCGACAAGGCCAAGGCCGAGCAGTTGTTTAAGAAGCTGGTCGAGCTCGAGTACAAGGGTATTCAGTGGACCGGAATTCTTGCCGAAGATGGCAAGCGCTACCCGTTCCCAGACAAGGCAACTTTGGATATGTACATCCAAATGGAAAAGGCGAGCGAGCCCCAGCGCACCGAGAGCATTTTGGTGGATTTCTACATTCGCCTGTTGTTCATGTACATCGAAGACAAGCGCCCAGCCGATTTCGACGCCTTAGTCAAAGTGGCCCGTGCGAAGTTTCCCATGAACGATGATTTGCTTAAGCTTGAGCTTCAAGCGTACTTAGATCGTGAAGATTTCAACGGCGCCATCGCGAAGCTCGAAGAAGCACTTGCGAAAGAGCCCAATAATCCTTTGTACTTGTACAACGCTGGATTCTTGTACCACCAGAAGCTCAAGAATACGCCCAAGGGAATTGAGTACTACGAGCGCGCCATTGCCGCCGACGAGAAGTACGTAGATGCGATCTACATGCTTGGCCTCGTGTACATCGACGAGAGCAACGTGTATGTAGAGAAAATCAATGCGCTACCGCGTAATGCAACTCAGAAGCAGTACGATGAGCTCAACAAGAAGAAGGACGACGAACTTAAGAAGGCGTTGACGTTCTTCGAGCGTTCGTATGCGATTCAGCCGAAAGATGCAGCAACTCTTGAGGCACTACGTGAGGTGTACTACAAGTTGAGCCGGTACGAAGACGTGAAGCGTATTGCTGCCGAGCTTGCTAAGCTGTAAGCTTCATAAAGTTTAAGTTTGAGAGCGCCCGCGGAAGCGGGCGTTTCTTTTTGGTATAAGTTGCCTGCTTCTGGTTTCTTGTTTTTGGTAGCAGGCTATTGGTTTCTTGTTTCTTGTGGTTGGCTATTTGTTTCTCGTTTCTCGTTTCTTGTGGGTTTGGGGCAGTGGGACCATGGTCAAGGTCCGGTAGGGCGAGAAACACAGAAAGTGCATGGTGAAGTTTGGTTGAATTTGTAATTAACATAATATATATTATAGGATAAATATTCGTGAGAAATTTTGAAATCCGGTTATACCCGGACACAAACGTTTAAAACGGGAAGTTCATGGATTGTCTACTTCGAGAGGATTCCGCTCTGCATCTGTGATTAAGAACTTTGAGCGTTCTGCAGTAAAGTTTTGACGGGGTTGCGGCCGACGGTCATTCCGCGGCCAGATTTCGTAGCTACAGGCATAAGGTGCGCGGGAGTTTCGTCGAAGCGCGGATCGAGTTTGGCGGTGCAGCGTTCAAGGTGCTGAACGTCAAGGCTAGCGTAGCCGTACTCGACGGAGATTCGGCCGGACATTCGGTAGATTCCGCGGCGGCGAATGGCGTGGCGCGCCACGGCGGGCGGAAAAAGCACGACGTCAAAGATGTGGCCGCGGCGATCCTCGAAGGTTCCGATTTGCATCCAGTCTCCGCGCACGGTTTTGGTGTTTTTGAGGCTTACGAGGTAGCCGAGGATTTCGGTGCGGAACCCGTGCGACTGGGGCCAGTGTTCTGGTGGAATACTGTGCTGAATTTCAGGGAGTTCAAAGAGTGAAAACGGGTCGCAGAGCGGAAATCCAAAGAGCTCGATTTGTTCGTAGGATCGCTCTAAG
>JBIPMA010000099.1:0-4797 GCA_044369335.1 Schleiferiaceae bacterium
AAAGGGCGAGCCCTTCTTTGACGGACTCATTTTTCACCGTGTGATTCCTCAGTTCATGATCCAAGGGGGTGACCCTGACGGCCGCGGAACCGGCGGTCCTGGGTACCAGTTCCCCGACGAATTTCACCCGAGCCTTCGCCACAACGGCCCTGGTATTCTGTCAATGGCCAACAGCGGGCCCGGCACCAACGGATCGCAGTTCTTCATCACCGAAGTCGCAACCAACTGGCTCGACGACCGCCACAGCATCTTTGGCAAAGTAATCGCCGGCCTCGAAAAGGTGACTGAAATCGCCAATGCCGAGCGCGACCCCCGCGACATGCCCAAGACGCCGATCACCATGAAGGTGAAAATCATTCGTCAGGGCAAGGCGGCCAAAGAATTTGACGCACCAAAGGTCTTTACTCAAGGCATTGCCGGAGCTGAAGCCAAAGCGGCCAAAGAAGCTGAGATGGCCGCTGCCAAAGGAGCTGCTCGTGCCGCTGAATTTACCTGGTTCACTAACGGAACCGTGAATTCCGCCGAATTCGAGAAGAAGTACGCGGAGTGGGTTGCCAAGGCCGAGAACCGCGCCGAAGGCCTCAAAGTTTTGGTCGTTAAAGAAGGCGAGGGAGAACCCATGGTTGACGGCGATCAAGCACTGGTGCACTACGCCGGATACCTCAACAGCGGCAAGCCCTTTGACACGAGCGTTAAAGAAGTGGCCAAGGCTTGGGGTCAGTACAATCCTCAGCGCGAACCCTACCAAGGATTCCCGGTGACGTGTGGCAATCAAGGCCGTGTGATCAAGGGCTGGCAGCAGGGCCTTATCGGCCTCAAGAAAGGCAGCCACGCCAAGCTCATCATTCCACCAGCTTTGGGCTACGGGGAAGCAGGTGCGGGCGGAGTTATTCCCCCGAACGCCACGCTCGTGTTCGACGTGTGGATTGAGGACGTCATGAAGTAAGTTTTCGAGACGAACGATCGAAGCCCTGCCGTTTGGCGGGGCTTTTTGTTTGCTACTGTCTGCTCGGTGCTAGTTGCTGGTGGAGAGTGCCGTGATCGCGTCGCGCAGCTCGGCAGCCCGCAAGAAATCCAGCTCTTTGGCCGCCTTTTCCATCTCTTTGCGGAGTTCCGCGGCCTTCGACTTGCGCTGCTCTTCGGTGGCGTACTTGGGCAGGGCTTCGGCCAGCGTGGTGCGGCGCACTTCGGCGGCGGCCGATTCGTTGGCTTTCTGAGCAAATACGTTGGAACGTTCCTTTTTCACCAATGCGGTCGGAACCATGCCGTGCGCCGCATTGTAGGCCTGCTGCTTGGCGCGACGGCGTTCGGTCTCGCTGATCGTGCGCGCCATTGAATCTGTGATTTTGTCGGCGTAAAAAATGGCCATGCCGTTGACGTTCCGCGCTGCACGCCCAATGGTCTGCACGAGCGAGCGTTCGCTGCGCAAGAATCCTTCTTTGTCGGCGTCCATGATGGCAACCAGCGAAACCTCAGGAAAGTCAAGTCCCTCGCGAAGCAGGTTGACCCCAATGAGCACGTCGAACAGCCCTGCACGCAGCGAATCCATGATTTCGATGCGTTCCATGGTTTCGACGTCGCTGTGAATGTAGCGGCAGCGCACACCGTAGCGCATGAAGTACTTGGTGAGCTCCTCGGCCATGCGCTTGGTTAAGGTCGTCACCAGTACGCGTTCGTCGCGCTCGCTGCGCAGGCGAACTTCTTCCATGAGGTCGTCAACTTGGTTTTCGAGTGGACGCACTTCAATAATCGGATCCAGCAGACCGGTGGGCCGAATCAACTGCTCGACAACCACTCCGTCGGACTGGCCTAATTCGTAGTCGGCTGGCGTAGCGGACACGTAAATGGTTTGTCCCTGAAGCTGCTCAAACTCGCTGAACATCAACGGGCGGTTGTCCATCGCGGCGGGAAGTCGAAATCCGTACTCCACCAAATTCTCTTTGCGGCTGCGGTCTCCGCCGTACATCGCACGCACTTGAGGCAGGGTAACGTGGCTCTCGTCAACTACCATCAGAAAGTCTTCTGGAAAGTAATCCAGCAAGCAGAACGGGCGGGTTCCGGGCTGGCGGCCGTCCAGGTAGCGCGAATAGTTTTCGATTCCGGAACAGTATCCGAGCTCGCGAATCATCTCTAGGTCAAATACGGTGCGCTCTTCAAGTCGCTTTGCCTCGAGCGGACGCCCCATTTTGGTGAAGTGGTCGACTTGCGCACCGAGGTCAAGCTCAATCTGCTTAATGGCCCCATTCAGCATGTCGGGCGTGGTCACGAACAGGTTGGCCGGAAAAATCCGCAAGCGCTCCATAGCCGCCTGCCGCTCGTTGGCAACTGGATCCCACTGTTCGATGCGCTCGATCTCGTCGCCGTAAAAAAGGATGCGGTAAAAAATATCTCCATAGGCAGGGAATACGTCGACGGTATCGCCCTTTACCCGAAAGTTTCCGCGCTTGAATTCGCCCTCGGTCCGGCTGTAGAGTGCCTGCACGAGGCTGTGCAGAAATTTTTGGCGGCTAATCTTTTGGCCTGACTCAATCTGTACTTGCTGGCTCTTAAAGGCCTCTGGATTGCCCATGCCGTACAGGCAACTCACTGAGGCAACCACGAGTACGTCGCGGCGGCCGCTGAGCAGGGCAGAGGTGGTCGAAAGCCGCAGCTTCTCGATCTCGTCGTTGATGCTGAGGTCCTTTTCGATGTATGTTCCGCTCGACGGAATGTAGGCCTCAGGCTGGTAGTAGTCGTAGTAGCTGACGAAGTACTCGACAGCGTTGTTCGGAAAAAACGACTTAAACTCTTGGTAGAGCTGGGCCGCGAGGGTTTTGTTGTGCGAAAGCACTAGGGTAGGGCGCTGTACGCGCTCGACCACATTGGCGATGCTAAACGTTTTACCGGATCCCGTAACACCCAAAAGCGTTTGGGCTCGCTCACCCTCAAGTACCCCGCGAGCCAACTCGGCAATTGCTGCGGGCTGGTCGCCTGTGGGCTGAAAGCTACTCTCGAGCTTAAATCCACCCGATCCCCCCGCTGCAAGTCCGAGCTCGCTCAGGATCTTGCCGCCGTGGTTGTGCGGACGGCTTTCCATCGCTTAGGCTTCTGGGGTTCCAGAACCCTCGCTTGGGGCAAGGCTATCTGCTGTTGTGGCGCGCTCTGCTTGCTGTACGGCGCGGAACGCCGTTTCAGCCGCTTCCAGTTCGCGACGGGCTTGGTCTACTTTATTCAACGCGTCCTGAACAATGGGGCTGTCTGGCTTGGCAAACTGAAAGAATCCCATGTTGTTCTCCATTTGGGCCAACTTGCGGCGTGCGAGTTCTACCGTCTGGCGCGCTGACTGCATGCCTTGGGCCTTTTTAAAGGCCACATTGCGCGCGGTGCGCTCTTCGCCTTGAGCTCCACGCATTCCGTCAAAAAAGGCATTGCCTGCAGCGCGAAAGCGTGCCCACAGCTCGTCGGTGGCTTTTTTCGGTGCGAAACCAGAATTTTTCCACTCCTCTTGGAGCTGCTTCATCTCTTTGGCCGCAGCACCGAAATCAGTACGTTGTGCCAGCGCCTCTGCCTTCTCGACAATCTGAAGTTTGACGTCCAATGCGGACTTCAAGTTCTTTTTGCGGTCTTTGTAGAAGTTGTTGCGCTCCTTGTACGCCCAGCGCTCGACTGCCTTGAAGCGGGTCCAGAGCTCGTCGCTCTGACCTCCAAACGTGCGGCCAATTTTGCCGAGCTCTGCGCGAAGTTCGTTCAGCTTTTCAGTTACATTTTGCCACGCCTGGTGGCTCTTGGGCTCGCGCGCCTTAAGCGCTTCGGCCTCAGCCACTTTGGCCACTTTCGCCTCGAGGCGTGCGGAATTCTGAACCTTCTGCTCTTCAAACTTTACGCGGCGCTTCTCGTGCAGCACTGAAGAAGCTGCCTTGAACTGTTCCCACAGAGGCTCTTTGTCCTCTAGCGAAACCGGACCAATCTCCTTCCACGCCGTGTGGATTCGCTGGAGTTCAAGTCCCACTGCAGCGCTCCAGTTCTTCACAGAAAGCTCTTGAACGGCGCGAATCAGAAGCTCTTTGGCCTCTTTATTCACCTTGTAGTCCAGCTCGCGCAGCTCTTGGCTTAAGCGCAAATTGTCGTAAAAACGGTCGACCAAAAAGCGGAACGTAGCGTTCAAATCCCGCGCATCTTCCGCCGGAACCGGTCCGACGTCCTTCCAACGGTCAAATACTTTTTTGAACTCGTTGTACGTGCTGCGCGTCGGTAGGTCCTCGCTCTCGGCGAGCTTCTTGAGTTCTTCGACGATGGCCTTTTTTATATCCAAATTCACCGAAAGCGCACGCTCTTGCTCGGCCTTCCATGCGGAACGGAGTTTTTTGTACTCGTTGTAGCTCTCGTAGAACGCATCACGAACCTTTTGCTCGTAGTGGAAGTCAATGGCGTTGCCACCCTCTTCCACAAACTTATCCAGTGCGAGTTGGCGCTCTTCGTCCAAGCGCGGAAGGATCGTGTTGCGCAGGGCAAGCATTGGCACCCGAGCATCGGCAATCGCAACTTCTTTGACAATGCGCGCCGCTTCAGCTACGAGTTCTTCATTACTCAGTTCGCTGTAGTCTGCCTGGTGGTCTTCGTGCGCTTCGCGCTCGTCCTCGGTGTGTTCGTCGGCCTCGGCCTCGCTGGCTTCTGGTTGCTTGCTGGCTGCAGGCTCCTCGATGCTCGCTTCTGGTTCTTCGCTGGCGGCGGGCTCTTCGCTGATGGCCGCTAGCTCGCTGGCTACGGGCTCTTCGCTGATGGCCTCTGGCTCGTTAGCTGCGGGCTCTATGCTGATGG
>JBIPMA010000100.1:0-4787 GCA_044369335.1 Schleiferiaceae bacterium
CTTCATGTAGTCAGCCTGTGCTGCGTTCAGGTCACCGACCTTTTCGTAGACATAGGCACGAGCATAGTGGGCTCGGTAGTTAACGGCACGTGCCTCAATACTTTGGGTAAAGTACTTACGGGCTTCGGTGTATAGCTGCAACTCAAGGTGAATGTAGCCCAGATTGTACAAGCTCTCGGCATCCTTGGGATTGAGCTGGGCCGCTTGGGTAAACGCCTCAATGGCTGAATTCCAGTTCTTGACACCCAAGTGAAACATTCCCACTTTGTAGTACACATTGTAGTCGTCGGGGCGAAGTGCGGCAAGGCGCTCATAATAGCTCAGAGCTAACGGATTGCCCTTTGCGGAATGAAGTACACCAGCCATGTCAAGCGCCACCTCGTAGTTGGGATTCAAGTCAATGGCCTTCTGGATGTAGGCTAGCGCCACATTGGTGTCACCCTTTTCGTCGCGCAGGTTGATTCCCTTGACGTAGTAGGCCGTGGGGTTGTTCGGATCAAGTGCAAGAACTTCATCAACCACCTTTGAACTTTTGGCATACTCCATCACCACCTGGTAAAGTTCGGCCAGCTTAAGGCGGCACTCTACATCTTCAGGATAAAGTTCGGCACAGCGCAACCACGCATCGCGTGAAATTCGCGTCTCGTTGCTCACGTAGTGCGCATCCCCAAGTACCCTAAGGGCGTCGTGGTTCGCACTGTCCACAGTGAACGCCGCCTGGGCATCCATCTTAGCGTACGGAAAATTTTTCACGCCCAAGTAGTAGTCTGCCCGCGCGACAAGGGCCGTCACGTTTTCAGGATCTTCCTTCAGGACAGCCGTGAGTGAATCCAGCAGGCGGTTTTCACCGCTAACAGAATCATTCTGGCCTTCAGGACTACCGCACGACGCGATGGCGAGGGCTAAGAAACTAAGCTTTAGGAAGCTTGGCAACAATTTGTGCTTCAATTTCGTCGCAGAGTTCGGGGTTGTCCTTCAAGATATTCTTTACACCATCGCGGCCTTGGCCCAACTTGGTGTCACCGAAGCTGAACCAGCTTCCGCTCTTCGAAATCACTTCAGTAGCCACACCAAGGTCAATGATTTCGCCCACCTTGCTGATGCCCTCTCCGTACAGAATATCAAATTCCGCCACTCGGAACGGTGGAGCCACCTTGTTCTTGACCACCTTTACTTTGACGCGGTTACCCACAGCAACGTCGCCATCTTTAATTTGGGTAGAGCGGCGAATGTCGAGGCGTACCGAGGCATAAAACTTAAGAGCGTTTCCGCCAGTAGTCGTCTCAGGATTACCGAACATAACCCCAATCTTTTCACGAAGCTGGTTGATGAACACACACGTACAGTTGGTCTTCGAAATCGTACCGGTCAACTTGCGAAGTGCCTGCGACATCAAACGAGCGTGCAATCCCACTTTTGAGTCGCCCATTTCGCCTTCGATCTCGGCCTTGGGGGTCAATGCGGCGACCGAGTCGACCACAATCAGGTCAATCGCTCCTGAACGAATCAAGTTGTCGGCAATCTCAAGCGCCTGCTCACCGTTGTCAGGCTGAGAAATAATGAGGTTTTCGGTGTCTACACCCAGTTTTTCGGCATAAAAGCGATCAAAAGCGTGTTCTGCATCGATAAATGCGGCGATTCCGCCCTTGCGCTGCACCTCTGCGATGGCGTGCAGGGTGAGTGTGGTCTTACCCGACGATTCAGGTCCGTAGATCTCAATAACACGGCCACGTGGGTAGCCGCCGATCCCAAGGGCAATGTCAAGGCCCAATGACCCAGACGGAATGATTTCGACCTCCTCGACGGCGGAATCGCCCATGCGCATCACGGCCCCCTTGCCGTAGGTCTTATCTAGTTTCTCCATTGTGAGGCGGAGCGCCTTGAGTTTGGCTTCGCGATCTTGACTCATTGTATGTGATTGTTAATGGTTTGTGCCAAAAGTAGAGGGGGCCGAAGTCCGTAGTCGTCGGCTAAACGAAAGTACGCGCTTGCCACGGCTGCCGCAACCTTCGTTCATAACTCTCGAGGCGGAATTTAGGCCCCGGCGAGAATCTGCTTGGTCGCCTCTTTGGTGTCCACTTTGGTGATCACGCGCTCAATGCGACCTGCCTCGTCAATGACAAAGGTTTCGCGGTGTACGCCGTCGTACTCGCGACCCATAAACTTCTTCTTGCCCCATACCCCGTAGGCCTGGCAGATGGTCTTTTCGGTGTCTGCGAGCAGTGAAAAATTCAGTGAGAACTTGTCGGCGAACTTTCCGTGCGACTTAACGCTATCGGGCGATACGCCAAGTACCGCGTACCCTGCATTCTGAAGTTCTGATTGGCCGTCGCGAAAGGAGCAGGCCTCAGCAGTACAGCCAGGGGTGTCGTCTTTTGGGTAGAAGTAGAGCACTACTTTTTTGCCAGCGAATTGAGCGAGCGAAACAGTGGTTCCGTGCTGGTCTTGCGCTTCAAAGTGGGGGGCTTGGTCGCCCGGATTCAGGTGAGTCATCGGTTTGCGTAATTATTCTGTTAAAGGTAACGTCGGTGTTTCGACCTTTGTTTCGTGACCAAGAAGCAAAAAGCCACGTACATTATCGAGCAACTGGAGGTTCTGTACCCAGAGGTTCCTATTCCGCTCGACCACTATAGCCCGTTCACGTTACTGTGCGCCGTCGTACTTTCTGCGCAGTGCACCGATGCCCGCGTAAACACCATCACTCCCGCCCTGTTTGCCAAGGCAGACACACCTGAAGCCATGGCCGCCCTGAGCATCGAAGAGATTGCGGATATCATTCGTCCGTGCGGACTGGTTCCGATGAAGTCCAAGGGACTCAAAGGTCTTTCTGAAATGATCGTGACGCTGCACGGAGGCCAGGTTCCGCAGTCATTTGAAGCGCTTGAAGCGATGCCCGGAGTCGGACACAAAACCGCGTCGGTGGTCATGAGCCAGGCATTTGGAGTCCCCGCGTTCCCTGTGGATACGCATATTCACCGACTGATGACTCGCTGGGCGCTCACTACCGGCAAAAGCGTGGAGCAAACAGAGAAGGACGCCAAAAAGCTCTTCCCAAAAGAGCTTTGGAACAAACTTCACTTACAAATCATTTTTTACGGGCGCGAGTACAGCCCCGCGCGCGGATGGTCCCTCGAAAAGGACTTTATCACGCGAACCGTCCTTGGAGGTAGGATGCCTAAGGTGTAGCCAAATAAACTAAAAACAAAACGGCCCGGGTTTCCCCGGGCCGTTCTCAATGAAGGAAGTGGCTGCTTAGAGAAGTGACACTTTAAAGGTCTTCACGTCGGTACCCTTGGCTACACGAACCACGTACATGCCGCGGTCAAGGTTTCCAACGAATACAGGAACGTTAGCTCCGGCGCGAACCAACTCGCTCTTTACCACCTTACCGGTGAGATCAAGAACCTCGATTTGGTACTGACCAGTCAGCATACCGAACGATACATTAACGTAGTCTGTAGCTGGGTTTGGAGCCAAGGCAAGTTCTGCCATTGGGTTCTCGTCGACACTCAGCATACATGCCGCGGCAACCGAGGCAGGACAGTACAGCGAACGAACCCACAGGTTGTTAAAGGCAAGAGAATTGCTGTAACCAGAGTACCATCCAGCAGTTGGGGCATTCGGTAGGTAGAAGTAGCCCGTTCCACCTAGTTTAGCAAACGTTTGGTCGTTACGGATGGCAAGGTAATTCGCACCTTGGTTGTCGTACTGAGTTACGTTGAAGAAGTAGGCACCGTCGTTGAGGTCAAGTTCAACACCGCGACCAGTCGTTGCATCTGTGAAGTCGTAGCGAACAAAGGTGCGCGAAACGTCTGCAGCGTCAATTACCTTTTGACCGTAAGCTACAAGCTTGTTGGGGTCAAAACCGTTGGTTCCGAAGGCAGAAGAGTCGTACACTGCAAGTTCTAGGATACCACCAGCAACCGTGTTTGAGCTCAAGTAAACTTTCGCACCGAAGAGCAGCTCGTCATCGACCAAGTCAATTCGGTTCGCAGCTTGGAAGCCGTCACCGTGGTAGGTAGATGTAGAAGCACCAATACTGTTGCTCCATGCGCCAAAGTCCAACGACATCGTAGAGTCCGTTACGGCAAGAGCGAGTGTATCAGAAACGACAATAGTTGAGTCAGACATTACATTGTAGGTGAATCCGTACACACCCTCTGCACTTGGTGTCCAAGCTGAAGCGTAGGTGTTGAGGTTCTGCCAAGAAGCAGTGTCACCAGCAGGCAGTGATGAAATCACTGGAGAATTGATCGTCTGAACCACACCGGTGCTGTTGAAGATCTTCATCTGAAGCTTCACATTGCTCTGTGGCTGCGTACCTGAATTGTACACATTCGCGTCAAACGCGATTGGACGTGCCTGCTTCAAAGTCTGGTGGCCTTGGCGGGCTCCATCTTGTCCCGCACCAAAAACGATATCCTGCTTGGGAGCTCCGTTGTTTGCCGTAAAGGCCATACGGTGCTTTGGCGTAGATACAATTTTGACATCGTCAATCTGCCAGTGGTAGTAATCTCCATCAAAACGGAAGCGAATTTTCGCGTTCGCTGAATTGCCGATGTACGATCCAACGTTTACAACAACTACATCATTCGTTGGTGTCGCGCTGTTTACAGCGATACCTGCGTTCAATGTGACGTTACCGAACCATGTTGCACCACCGTCCGTAGAGAAATCGATGTACGTCGCAGGCACCGACTGCACGCCACCTGGACCTGCAAAACGACGGTAGAATTGCGTAAAAATCAGGTCGGCTGCAGAGTACCCGGTAAGGTTAATTACTGAAG
>JBIPMA010000101.1:0-4786 GCA_044369335.1 Schleiferiaceae bacterium
CTGGTAGCTCCGATGCCCGGCCTGGTGCTGCGGGTGGATGCCACCGAAGGTTCCGAGGTCGAACAAGGCCAGACCCTGCTCGTGCTCGAAGCCATGAAGATGGAAAACAACCTCAAGAGCCCCGCCGCGGGCCAAATTGCCGAGGTGTTCGTCACGGCGGGACAGGCGGTTGAGAAGGGCGCCCCCCTGCTGCGCTTCGTGTAAAAAAAGTAAAATCCGGTTATACCCGGATGCCCTAGCCTGGACCCGTTCGGTAATAACCGGATTTCAAAAAATTTCTCGAGCAAAAAAAACGGCTCCCCGAGGGGAGCCGCTTCATTTCTAGGAGTTTGACCTTAGAAGGCGTACTTGAGTGACGCGTTCCAAGTGCGGCCAAAACCAAACCATACTGCGTTGGTTACGTCGATGCCGTTCCACGTAGCCGAAGTCTCGGTAGCGTGGATGTTGGTCATTGACTCGGCGATGTAGGTCGCGTCCAACAGGTTGTTGATGTTCACGCGGAAGCTCCAGCTGTCGCCAAGGCGGGCAGTGGCTCCTAGGTCAACCAGCATGTACGAAGGAAGCTTCAACGCACCCGCGTTGTTGTCGACCTTGAACGTGTTGTCGAGGATGTTGTAGTCCGCGTACAGGTTGTCGAAGTAGCGAAGTCCGAGGTCGAAGTTCAGCTTGCCTACGCGGTAGTCGGCGTTTAGGGCTGAAGTGAACTGGGCAGCGTTACCCACCTTAACACCTTCCATGAAGAGGGTTCCTTCTCCGATCGAATTGTTGTTGGCGTCGAAGAGCTCCGATGTGAAGTCCTTCGTGTAGCGCCAGTCGCCCATTGAGAGCATACCCTGAAGCTTGAGCTTGCGTGAAGCGCGGTAGGTTCCCTCAACCTCGATACCATTGTGCTGTACGTCGATGTTGCGGAACTGCGCCGTACCCTGGTCGCCCTGAGCGTTCAGCAACGAAGCCGTAACGAAGCGATTGCCCCACGTGGTAGCGTAGGCGTTTACGTTCAAAGTCAACTTGTTCTTGATGTAGCCGTAGCCCAACTCAACTGAGTTGATGTTTTCGTTCTGAAGGTCAGGATTGATTTCGTTGGCGAAGTTGGGGAATACCGCGTCAAACTGTGGCTGGCGCGAAATCATGCCGGCGTTCACAAACACGTTCATGTGCTCGTTGATGTTGAAGTTGGCACCACCCTTTACGTAGCCACCGAGTTGGTTTTGTACATCTGAAATAGGCATTGCAGGCTGGTCAAAGAAGTCTTCGCGCTGGAAGGCTTGGTTTGAAACCCCCACCTGAACGACAGCGGTCAACTTAGTCGTTGCGTACTCAGCCAAGCCGTTGAGGCCCTGCCATCCTACGATGCCGTTGTTGAAGTAGTCGATCTTCGGACCGTCGATACCCGTTGGGTTGAACGGAGTTGGGTTCACCGTGGTGTTCACGATAGTTCCGAGCGAGTTCTTGTTACCCGTTGAGTAGTAGCCGTCAAGACCCATCAAGTCGGTAAGCACGCGGTAGTGGTAGCCCTTGTACGAACGAAGGTCTACGCCGATCGACGTACGAAGCTTGCCAATCTTGCCTTCGAGGTTTGAAATCACGCCGTACCAGTCGTGCGAGTTCATTGAAGCGCGGCGAATCATGATGGCGCGGTTGACGTTGCTGTCGCGGAATCCGTTCGAACCGATCAACTGACCCTGGAAGGCAGAGATTCCACCCGTGTACGGGTTGGTGGTTGACTGGTTTTGCTCAACCGTCGCATCGTAGTCGATTTGACCGTCGGCGTTGCGGGTTCCGCGGCCGTTAACCAAGTAGTGCTGGGTGAGGTCCGTGTTGAAGGGGAAGTAGTCGATGGCCGCGTTGCGGAAGTTGCCGCCGCGTGAGCCGGTACCGCCTCCGCGTCCTGCTGAACCGTAGACTGAAGTGTTGAGCTTCCAGTTGCTGCTGATGTTCCAATCCCAGTTGAAGGTAGCCAACGGTTTGTTGTAGAAGTTGCGGCGGATGTTCCACTCTTCACCACCCAATTCGCCCGCGTCGGTGTTCCAACGGCGGTCAATGGCTTCGTCGCTCAGGTCGCCTGCAGTCAAACCTACGGGGTCAGCACTGGCTGCGGTTCCGAAGTTCATGTAGTCGCGGATCGAAACGAACGAAGAGCGCTGGTGGTGCCACTGGCCTGCGCCGATGAACGAGAGGTTCAAGGCGTGCTTCGAGCCTTTTGGCGCGTAGCCAACGGCTCCGAAGTAGGTCCAGCCTTCACCTGCAGTTCCGTAGGCGTAGCCGTTACCCACCCAGCGAGAAAGAAGGAATGAAGAAGCCCATCCGCTCTTGCTTTTGCCGGTGTTGACAACCGCTGATGTCTTGAAGTAGCCGTTGTTACCAACCATTTGCGATACCGATCCACCCTTCTTGAGCTCAGCGGCTTTGGTGAAGATTGATACGGTACCACCAACCGAAGGCACGGCAAGACGCGAAGCACCCAGACCGCGCTGGATCTGGATTCCGCTCGCTACGTCCGTAAGGCCTTGCCAGTTTGACCAGTATACCCAACCGTTCTCCATGTCGTTAACTGGCTGACCGTTGATCAGGAACGAGGTGTTGCGCTGGTCGAATCCGCGCAAATTCATGCGCGAGTCACCGTAACCACCACCTGAACGGGTTGCGTACACACCTGGAGTGCGGCTCATCACTTCGGGGAACTCGAGGTTTCCGATCTTCAGCGAAATTTCCGCTGGAGCAATCGTAGACACCGCTACCGGAGTCTCACGCGTTTTTGCAATGTCAATAACTCCAGAAGTTACAACCACCTCGTCGAGCTGGTCATACATTGAAGTATCGACGGCATTCTGAGCTTGCACGGCTGCTGTAGCAACCACCGCACTCACAAGGGTCATCAGTTTTTTCATCATGCGTTTTAATTATATAGATGATAAGACAAAGTTAATCGCCTCATCCATTTAAAACGTGTTAAACCTCCGTTACCAGTTTGTTTAATCAACTGGTTATCAACGTTAAATTAACGTTAAATCCAGTCTTCGAGGTCGCGTCGGTCGCGCTTTGTGGGACGCCCAAGACCTTGATTTCGCTGAAGTTTTCGGGATAAGCTTAGGAGTTCCCGCTTTTCAACTTCTTCGGGAGAAGTCACCTCACGCATCAAGTTATGAACAAGTGCCGCGCCCACTCGCGTGCGCGGAAGTCCCAAGATTTCAAAGCTCCGCGTGTAGCCCGTAAAGCGCAACACCAGCACTTCGCCCGGCTTGACGTCGCGGCTGGCTTTGATCTCGGTTCCGCCAATACTAACCTGACCCGAACGCAGCGCCTCAGCAGCGGTTGCGCGGGTTTTGAAGAGCCGAACCGCCCACAGGTAGACGTCGGCCCGCACGGTTTAGCCTACTTGAATCAGCTGTGAGAAGTCGGCGCGGCGGGCGCGAATAGCCTCGTCGGTCAAATCCATCATGCGCTCGGGGCCAAAGGCCTCCACGCAGAAGCTGGCCATAGTCGCGGCATACATAAGTCCGCGCTTCATGCTGTCAAAGCTGTAGTCGCCCACGCTATCGAGGTAACCTACAAATCCGCCTGCAAACGTGTCGCCGGCACCCGTGGGATCAACCACATCGGCCAGCGGAAGCGCCGGAGCAAAGAAAATCTCATCATTCTCGCCGAACAGCAGTGCGCCGTGCTCGCCCTTTTTCAGGATGAGAATTTTGGGTCCCATGGCACGAATGGCACGAGCGGCCTTGACGAGGTTGTGCTCGCCGCTGAGCTGACGGGCCTCTTCATCGTTCACGGTCAGCACGTCCACCTTGGTCAGCATTTTGCGCAGGTCGTCGGGCGTGTTTTCAATCCACAGGTTCATGGTGTCCATCACCACCAGCTTGGGTCGGGTCGGAAGCTGTTCCACCACACTCATCTGAATCGCTGGAACCAGGTTGCCCAACATCAGCACATCGCAGTTTTTGGCGGAATCCGGAACTTTTGGGTTAAAATGCTCGAGCACGTTGAGCTGGGTGTCCAGCGTGTCGCGGCTGTTCATGTCCAGGTGGTACTTGCCCTTCCAGAAAAACGTCTTTTGGCCGGCCATCACTTCAAGTCCTTCGGTGCGGACGTGGTGGCGGTTGAGCATCTCGATGTGGGCTTGCTCAAAGTCTTCTCCAACTACCGAAACCAGGTGCACAGGTTTAGTCAAGTAGCTTGCACTCAAGCCAATATAAGTGGCAGATCCGCCAAGGATTCGTTCGCGAACTCCAAATGGAGTCTCTAGTCCGTCGTAGGCAACCGTGCCAATTACCAGTACACTCATGATTTGTAGGTTTTGCTGGCAAAGATACCGGCCATCGGCTCTTGCTTGGATGGCTGGCGCGTCGTATTATTGCAGCCCTTTTTACAGGAAATTCCTCCTTAGCTCAGTTGGTTAGAGCATCTGACTGTTAATCAGAGGGTCGCTGGTTCAAGTCCAGCAGGAGGAGCCCCACAAACCCCGCCAGTGATGGTGGGGTTTTTTGTTGTCAATAGCTGGTGAGTTTTTCCGAACTTCACGGCGTGAAGCCTTTTTTGACGAAGTACCGCGCCGAACTAATCGTGGGAGGCCTTGTGTTTGCCGCCCTGCTTTTGAGGGATCTGTTTTAGTCCGCGACTGAACGTATGTACATCTCCATTACCGGCCTCCGCCCCAAAGGGATTATCGGAACCATTCGATTTTGGGCATTAGCCATTCCTTCATTTCGCCAGGCGCAGCAAGCCAAGGGCAATCTGTTTTGTGAAGTTCGGCGCATCAACCACTACCAGTGCACGCTCACTGCATGGT
>JBIPMA010000102.1:0-4770 GCA_044369335.1 Schleiferiaceae bacterium
CACGCAGATCGAAGGTGGATTCAGCCTCGACGAAGCGTCTGACTTGGCCAACGTCCTCAAGGCCGGCAAACTGCCTGTCCCTGCGCGCGTCATACAAGCTGACGTTGTAGGTCCAAGCCTCGGTAAAGAAGCGATTTCTGCATCGATGAATTCGTTCTTGATTGCCTTCTTGGTAGTCTTTGCCTACATGGTGTTCTACTACTCAGGTGGCGGTATCGCTGCAAACCTGGCACTCGTGGTGAACATGTTCTTCATCTTTGGTATCCTTGACGCTATTTCGGCAGTTTTGACCCTTCCCGGCATGGCGGGTATCGTGCTAACCATTGGTATGGCTGTGGATGCGAATGTGTTGATTTTTGACCGTATTCGTGAAGAGCTTGCCGCTGGTAAAGACACGCGTACGGCGGTCAAAGATGGGTACAACGGTTCACGTGGTGCAATCTTAGACGCCAACGCGACCACGTTAATCACTGCCATTATTCTGTTCTCAGTCGGTACAGGTCCGATTAAAGGATTTGCTACGACGTTGATTATTGGTATTCTGTCTTCACTGTTTACGGCGATTTTCGTTTCACGCTTGTACATTGAGTGGAAGCTCAGCCGCGGTGGATCACTGAGTTTTACTACCAAGGCAACTGAAAAGTGGTTTGTCAATACCAACTTTAATTTTGTCAAAACCCGCAAACCTGCATATATCCTTTCTTCTCTTCTTGTCGCAGGTAGTTTGGTAGTACTCTTCACGAAAGGATTGAGTTACGGCGTAGACTTTGAAGGTGGTCGCACGTACCAAGTTCGTTTTGATCAACCTGTTGAGGTTTCTAAAGTGAGCTCAAGCTTAGCTAAGGTTTTTGTGAATGAAAGTGGAAAATCGTTCACTCCCATTGTTAAAACCCTTGGCACGCCAGAGCAAGTGGTAATCACAACCAACTTCCGTATCGCCGAGTCGGGTTCAGAAGTCGAAGAGGCACTTCGTGCTCAACTATATGCCGGAGTGAAAGATTTTTACACTAAAGCACCTTCTGCATCTGAATTTGATAACCCTGGAGAGCTTGGCTTGGGAATCGTCTCGTACCGTCAGGTGGGACCAACCGTAGCGGATGACATTGCTAACTCAGCTGTTTGGGCAATTTTGTTTTCATTGCTTGGTATTTTCATCTACCTACTTGTTCGCTTTAGCCGTTGGCAATATTCGTTAGGCGCCGTAGTTGCGTTGATGCATGATGTGGTAATCACCTTAGGCGCATTTGCATTGTTTGATGGAATCCTACCTTTTTCACTTGAGGTTGATCAAGCGTTTATCGCCGCGATCCTGACCGTGATTGGTTACTCCATCAACGATACGGTTGTTGTATTTGACCGTGTTCGTGAAATGATAGGATTTGGTCCCAAGGCAAAGCCGACCGAAGGTGTAGTAAATGAAGCGTTGAATGCAACGTTAAGTCGCACATTTAATACATCAATGACCACGATTGTTGTGCTTTTGGTGATCTTCTTCCTTGGTGGTGAAGTACTGCGTGGCTTCATATTTGCCATCTTGTTTGGTATTGTGGTTGGTACGTACTCGTCGCTCTTTATTGCGTCGCCCATCTTGTACGACACGTCCAAAAAGTAGGAATATGTCATTTCTTTTCATCAGCACCGGAGAAGTACTCATACTGCTTTTCGCGGTGCTGATGCTTTTTGGCCCTGATCGACTTCCTGGATTTGTGCGTTCGCTTGCTAAAGGCATTCGCACGGTCAAGAATGCCCAAGCCGATCTCACCCAGCAGATGTCGAAGATGGCCGAGGATCAACCGGGTGTTAGCGAGGTTTCTAAGGTTGTTGAAGAACTAAAAAGCGACATTGAGGGGGTAGTGTCTCGAAAAAAGTAGTTTTTATCAACCTGACCCCTAATTCTAAAGGGGTGTTGATAAAATATATTGATTTTTTTTGAGCTAGTTGGAGATTTTTGGTAGTTTTGCGACAACAAAAACCAATTTGCTATGCCAACTTCACGTTATTTAGGCCTAGAGGCGGCCTTGAGCCACAAACCTTCAGTCTTTACCAAGCCCGCCGGTAAGGCTTCTGAGTACTTCGGAGCAAACGTCTTCAACCAAAAGGCTATGCGCGAGTACATGCCCAAAGAGGCTTTTGAATCCGTGATGAAGGCCATCGACCGCGGCGACAAAATTGACCGAGCAATTGCAGACCAAGTGGCGACCGCGATGAAGGCATGGGCCATGGCAAAGGGTGCATCCCACTACACCCACTGGTTTCAACCCTTGACCGGTGCGACTGCTGAGAAGCACGATGCATTCTTCGAGCCCACAGCCGACGGCTATGCTATTGAGAAGTTCAACGGTGGAATGCTTGTTCAAGCTGAACCCGACGCTTCAAGCTTCCCCAACGGCGGAATCCGCAATACGTTTGAAGCTCGCGGCTACACCGCGTGGGATCCAACCTCTCCTGCATTTGTGCTTGCAGACACCCTCTGCATTCCAACCGTTTTCGTGGCCTATACGGGGGAGGCCTTGGACAACAAAACACCACTCCTTCGCTCACTTCAGGCGGTTGATCATGCAGCGACTGCAGTCTGCCAGTACTTTGACAAGAACATTGGTAAGGTTCACGCGACGTTGGGCTGGGAACAAGAGTACTTTCTGATCGACGAGGCCCTTTACCATGCACGCCCTGACCTTGTGATGACGGGCCGCACTCTCGTTGGCCATTCTCCGGCAAAAGGCCAGCAAATGGAGGACCACTACTTCGGTAGCATTCCAGAGCGCGTCATTCAGTTCATGCGCGAGATCGAATTTGAGAGTCACTTGCTCGGAATTCCAGTGAAAACTCGTCACAACGAGGTTGCTCCCGGTCAGTTTGAGTTTGCTCCCATCTATGAAGAAGCCAATGTGGCGGTAGACCACAATTCGCTCTTTATGGACTTGCTCGACAAGGTGGCCTCGCGCCACAACTTCCGGGTACTTCTTCATGAGAAGCCATTTGCTGGAGTCAATGGCTCGGGTAAGCACAATAACTGGTCGCTCGCGACTGACACTGGAATCAACTTGCTTGCGCCCGGTTCTACGCCGAAGCGCAACCTCCTATTCTTGAGCTTTTTTGTCAATACGATCAAAGCGATGCACGATCGCGCTGACCTGATTCGTGCCGCGATCGCATCCGCCAGCAACGACCACCGCCTTGGTGCCAACGAAGCGCCACCTGCGATCATTTCAGTGTTCATTGGCAGTCAACTTACCGAGGTGCTTGACGAGCTCGAGAAACTCGAAAGCGGCAAAATGTCGCCTGAGAAAAAGACCGAGTTGAAGCTCAACGTAGTAGGCAAGATTCCAGAAATTCTTTTGGACAACACCGACCGCAACCGCACTTCGCCATTTGCCTTTACGGGCAACAAGTTCGAGCTTCGCGCAGTGGGTTCCTTGGCCAACTGTTCGCATGCCATGACCACGCTCAACCTCATGGTCACCGACCAGCTGATTCAGTTCAAGAACGACGTGGACGCTCAAATTGCTCGTGGTTTAAAGAAGGACGACGCTATCTTTAATGTGCTCAAGGACTACATTAAAGCCTCTAAAACGATTCGGTTTGAAGGCGACGGATACGGCGACGCGTGGAAGGAAGAAGCTGCAAAACGCGGTCTGAAGAATACGCCCGACACTCCTCGTGCTTTAGATTTCCTGGTGACCAAAGATGCCGAGGAGCTCTTTGTGAAGCACGGCGTCCTAAGCAAAGTCGAGCTACATGCCCGCTATGAGATTCTGCAAGAGGAGTACTTTAAGCACCTTCAGATTGAGAGTCGTACCCTAGGTGATTTGGTCCACAACCACATCATCCCTTCCGCCATTAAGTACCAGAGTGTGATGAGTGAAAACTTACTTCGCCTCAAGGCGTTGCTGCCCGAGACGACCTTTAAGAAGACGTGTAAAGAGCAGCTCGACATTATTGAAGAGCTCAGCGAGCGCATCTCAAAGGCGCTTCGTTATGTGGAGGAGATGACTGAAGCACGCAAGAAGGCCAACACCATTGAGTCGGCCCGCGAGCGCGCCTTGGCATACTGCGATACCGTGAAGCCGTTCTTGTCTTCGATTCGCTATGAAGTAGACAAAATGGAGCTGATTGTAGACAACGAAACGTGGCCGCTTCCCAAGTACCGCGAACTGCTTTACATCCGCTAGAATTCAAAAAATTCTGAGAAATGTGGCCCTTCGTGCACTCGCGCGCGGGGCTTTTCTCATTTTATACGCTAGCATTTGTTATTTTCGTGACTTCAGCGCCTGAAACGCCAACACCCTCATGACACAACGAACTCATTTTGCGCTCGGTTTAGCTTTTGCCCTCGGGGTAGTGGCTACGCCATTATGGGCCCAAAAATCATCCGAAGACAACGCTCCAAAACGACCCAAAATCGCTCGCCAAGGCGACGACTACTATTTGGGTAAAGAATACAGCAAGGCGATCGATATCTACCGCAAGGCCTACAGCAAGGTCAAGTCGCGACCCGAGAAGGCTGAAATTAGCTACCGTCTCGGTGAGTGCTACCGCTATACCGCTCAGTACAAGGCTGCTGAGGCTCAGTACCGCCGTGCAATCAAGGCGGGATACACCCAGGCCGATGCTTATTTAGGCGTTGCAGAAATGCTTAAGTACCAAGAAAAGTACAGTGATGCACTTGTGGCATATGAAGACATGGCCAAAGTGTTTCCTGGTGATGAGCGCGCGAAGCAAGGTATCGAAAGTTCCAAGGCCGCTGTAGCTTGGTTAGCGGCAACTACT
>JBIPMA010000103.1:0-4738 GCA_044369335.1 Schleiferiaceae bacterium
CGGTGATCTGATGGGCGACGGCAAGCCTGATGCGCTGCTCTACCAGAAGGTTCCGGGCGGAATTCGGCTTATGCTTTACCTGAGCGATGCGGTTCCGAACGAAGAGGAGCTGTGGGCGCGCGTGGCGGAATGGACCATGCGCTACTAGAGCCCAGGTACTTGTTTCTCGTTCTTGGCTCCGGGCGCGGTTCAGGCCTACCTTCGGGGTACACCCTCTGAATCCAAACCAATCATGGCCCACGACCTTAAAACGGAACGCAACGCAGACGAACTCAAACTCTTAGTGGCTGAGTGCCACCGCCGTTGGAGCGAAGTTTCACAAGGTGGTGGCAAAAAGAGACTCGAGAAACTCGCCGAGCAAGGCAAGCTGAGCGCTCGTGAGCGGGTAAAGCGTTTGTTGGATTCCGACGCCCCTCAAGTTGAAATAGGTGCGTTCGCGGCCGACGGAATGTACGCTGAGCACGGTGGCTGCCCTTCGGCGGGAGTGGTGGTTGTGCTTGGACGCATTGCGGGCCGCACCTGCATGGTGGTGGCGAACGATCCGACGGTGAAGGCGGGGGCATGGTTCCCGATGACCGGCAAAAAGAATCTGCGCGCCCAAGAAATCGCGATGGAGAACCGGATTCCAATTCTTTATTTGGTCGATTCTGCGGGCGTGTACCTGCCGATGCAGGACGAGATTTTTCCCGACAAAGAGCACTTTGGGCGAATTTTTCGCAACAACGCGGTGATGAGCAGCCTTGGGATTCCGCAGTTGTCGGCCGTTATGGGATCCTGTGTAGCTGGCGGAGCCTACCTGCCCATCATGAGCGACGAGGCCCTCATCGTCGAGGGCACCGGCAGCATCTTTTTGGCCGGAAGCTACCTCGTCAAAGCCGCCATCGGCGAAGAAATCGACAACGAAACCCTCGGCGGAGCCACCACCCACACCCAAATCAGCGGCGTGTGCGACTACAAGGCCAAAGACGACGACGACGCGCTGCGCACCCTACGAGGGCTCGTGGACAAGTTGGGCACCCGGCCCACAGCGGGATTTGATCGGGTAGCGCCGCAGGCTCCGGCCGTGGCCCCCGAGAAAGTCTACGAGCGCATGCCCGTCGACGGCAAGCCCTACCCGGTACGCGCGCTGCTCGAGTGCCTGGTCGACGCCGACTCGATGATCGAGTACAAGGCCGACTACGGCAAGACCATCATCACGACCTACGCCCGCATCGACGGTTGGGCGGTCGGAATCGTGGCGAACGAACGCCAAGTGGTCAAGTCCGGCAAGGGCGAAATGCAGATTGGCGGCGTCATCTACTCTGACAGTGCCGACAAGGCCGCGCGCTTCATCGCGAACTGCAACCAGAAAAAAATCCCACTCGTCTTCTTGCAAGACGTCACCGGATTCATGGTAGGCTCGCGCTCAGAGCACGGCGGAATCATCAAGGACGGAGCCAAAATGGTCAACGCCGTCGCCAACAGTGTGGTTCCGAAATTCACGGTGATCACGGGTCACTCGTTCGGAGCCGGCAACTACGCCATGTGCGGAAAAGCCTACGATCCGCGCCTCATCGTCGCCTGGCCCACGGCCAAGATCGCCGTAATGGGCGGCGATCAGGCTGCCAAAGTGCTGCTTCAGATCGAAAAGGCCCGCACGGCCGACATGACCCCTGAGGCCGAGCAAGAGCTGCTTCAGCGCATCCGGGCACGCTACGAGGCCCAAATGAGTCCGTACTACGCCGCCGCCCGCCTGTGGATCGACGCCATCATCGATCCGATTGAAACGCGTACGGTTCTTTCAATGGGAATTGAAGCCGCCAACCAGGCTCCGATTGAGCGCGCGTACAACCCGGGGGTGCTGCAAACCTGATGGTCGTGTAGCGACCATTGTCACTTGCTACTCGTAACCCGCGATTCGGTTTTAACCGGATTTTACTTTTTTTCACAGCGCGCGAAGCGCAAAAAGCCAACGAGCCAATCTCAGCCCTCCTTGCCAACGGCCTACAGTCGGCCGTCTACCATATCTCGTGGCCAAAGAGCTTTGGTGTCAAACACGATTCCGTTGTCGAGGAGTCCCAGTTGCGCGCGGTTCAGCGAGGCAAACTGCTCGTGGGCTACCGCAAGCACCACGGCGTGGTAGCCCGTTCCGGCTGACTGAGCGAGCGAGATTCCGTACTCGTGCTGAACCTCGGCGGGATCAGCCCACGGGTCGTAGACGTCGACGTGCATGCCGAACTGCTGGAGTTCCGCCACGATGTCTACCACGCGGGTGTTGCGAATGTCGGGGCAGTTCTCTTTGAAGGTCACGCCCAAAACGAGCGCCTTGCTGCCGTGCACCGCGAGTCCGTTGCCGATCATCAGCTTCACGACTTTGTTGGCCACAAACATTCCCATGGAATCGTTGACCCGGCGGCCGCTGAGGATAACCTGGGGGTGGTAGCCCACGCTCTGAGCCTTGTGGGCCAGGTAGTAGGGGTCGACGCCAATGCAGTGTCCGCCTACTAGGCCGGGGCTGTACTTCAAGAAGTTCCACTTGGTTCCGGCTGCTTCGAGCACGTCGCGGGTGTCGATTCCGAGGCGGTCAAAAATGAGGGCGAGCTCGTTGACAAACGAAATGTTGACGTCCCGCTGGGCGTTTTCGATGGCCTTTGAAGCCTCGGCCACCTTGATGCTGGGGGCGAGGTGGGTTCCGGCCTTGACAATGCGGCGGTAGAGGCCGTCGACGAAGGCGGCCACTTCGGGCGTGCTGCCGCTGGTCACCTTTTTAATCGTTTCAAGCGTGTTGACCTTGTCGCCTGGGTTGATGCGTTCGGGGCTGTACCCGCAGAAAAAATCGACGTTGAACTTGAGACCCGAGGTTCGCTCGAGTACGGGAACGCAGTCTTCTTCGGTGCAGCCGGGGTAGGTGGTTGACTCGTAAATGACGACGTCTCCGGCCTTTAGGGCGGCACCAATCGTGGCAGACGCCGCGAGCAACGGCTTCAGGTCTGGCGCCTTGAACTGGTCGATGGGCGTCGGAACGGTCACGATGAATACATTGGCTTCGCGAAGCTTCGACGGGTCGGCGCTGAACAGAAGTCCGCGGCCCAAGGCGGCCGAAAGGTCGGCGGGGTCCGCCTCAAGGGTGTGGTCTTCGCCTCGGTTGAGCTCGTCGACCCGAGTCGCATTGATGTCAAAACCGACTACGCGGAACTCGCGCGAAAGGGCTAAAGCCAAAGGAAGTCCGACGTAGCCAAGGCCAACGACAGCAACGACGGGTTGGGACGGAACCGAAAACATGACCCTAAAGGTACAATCTCGTTAAACCATTGTACATTCCGAGCATCCTAACACCAATGAAGAAGTTTTTTGCCCTCGGAGTGGTACTCGCCTCAGCTGCCAGCTGCCGCCCTGACCCGATCGACCCCATCGCTCAGTACTTGAATTTGCCGGACACGGCCTACACGTACACACCCGATGCCTTGCCAACCCATTTTGCCCAGCCAAATGTGCTGGCTGCCGACAACACGCCGCTTACCAATCCGGTCACGGACGACGGGGCGACCTTGGGCCGAGTGCTCTTTTACGAGCGGAACCTCAGTGCCAACCGCAGCACGTCCTGCGCCAGCTGCCACCACCAGAATCGTGGATTCGGCGACAGCGCGCGGTTCAGCGTGGGATTCGCCGGCGGCCACACCGGCCGGCATTCGATGGGACTGTCGAACGCGCGGTTTTACACGAACGGATCGTTTTTCTGGGACGAGCGGGCCGCCACCCTCGAAGACCAAGTGCTCATGCCGGTCCAGGATCCGGTCGAAATGGGCCTGAGCATTGACACCCTACTCGCCCGTTTGGATGCCTTGCCCTACTACGCTCCGCTCTTTGAAAAAGCGTTTGGAACGACCGACATCACGGAGTTGCGGGTGCGCCAAGCCCTTGCGCAGTTTGTGCGCAGCATCATGAGCTACAGCTCGCGCTACGACGAGGGGAGGGCGCAAGTGGCGGCTCCGGCACAGCCATTCCCGAACTTCACGGCCCAAGAAAATCAAGGCAAAGCCCTCTTTTTCGGGGCAGCACCTGGCGGTGGCCCGCCCGCGCCCGGAGCCTGCGTGACCTGCCACGGAACCGAGGCCTTTACGGCTCCGGGACCGCGCAACAACGGCTTAGACGCTACTACGACCGACGCGGGAGTTGGGGGTGCCAACGGCAATACGGCACAGGTGGGACTGTTCAAAGTTCCGTCCCTGCGCAACTTGGGCGGACGCGGTCCCTACATGCACGACGGGCGCTTCGCGACCCTCGAGCAGGTCATTGACCACTACAGCACGGGCGTTCAGAACCACCCGAACCTCAGTCCGCAACTTCGCGGCCCGAACGGCCAACCGGTGCGCCCCAACTTTACCGCCGCGCAAAAGGCCTCCCTGATCGCATTCCTCCGGACCTTAGACGATCCGTCGCTCGCCATGGATTTGCGGTTCAGCGATCCGTTTATTCGCTAGTTCAGGGCCCCGCCGCGCACGGCGCGGCCGTACCTTTGCCCTGTGCGCGCCCTTTGGACCCTTAATGCCTACTTTCTACGCTACCCTTGGCACTTTGTCGGGGGCGTTGCGTTTGTGATTGCCTCGGCAATTTTCGCTGTCTACCCGGCAATCTACATTCGTGAAGCGTTTGATACGGTTGCACAGGCGCTCGAAGACCAAAGTGACGCCTCAGCGCTCATGCAGTCGCTCCTCGGCTATTCGGCTCTGATCCTCTTGCTGAGCGCCCTTCGCGGAGC
>JBIPMA010000105.1:0-4722 GCA_044369335.1 Schleiferiaceae bacterium
CAGCAAGGCGTTCCGGCCGAAGCATATGCGCTGCGTGTCAGTGAGGGCAAGATTGTGGTCGCCGGAGGTTCCGCCGCCGCCGTCTTTTACGGAATCCAAACCCTGATTCAGGCCGAGAACGGAAGCAAAACGCTGCCCGCCATGACCGTGCGCGACCAACCGGCTTTTGCCTACCGCGGAATGCACCTGGACGTCTGCCGCCACTTTTTTGACGTTGAATTCGTCAAACGCTACCTCGACCTTATGGCGGAGCATAAAATGAACCGCTTTCACTGGCACCTCACCGAGGACCAGGGCTGGCGCATCGAAATCAAGCGCTACCCGCGCCTCACCGAGGTCGGGGCCTGGCGCAACGCCTCGCAGGTCGGTCCCTACGGCGACCAGCGCTTTGACAGCACGCGCTACGGCGGATTCTACACCCAAGACGAGGTGCGCGAAATCGTGGCCTACGCGGCGGCGCGGCACATCACGGTGGTTCCAGAAATTGAGCTTCCTGGCCACGCCCGTGCAGCCCTCGCGGCTTATCCGCAGCTGAGCTGTACCGGTCAAGAGCAGCCCGTAGCCACCGGCTGGGGCGTGTTCGACGACGTCTACTGCGCCGGCAGCGACTCGGTCTTCACCTTTCTTGAAGGAGTGCTGGACGAGGTCTTGGCGCTTTTCCCAGGCGAGTACATACACATTGGGGGCGACGAGTGCCCCAAAACGCGCTGGCACGAATGCGCCAAGTGCCAGGTGCGCATCGCCACTGAGGGCTTGGCCGACGAGCACGCGCTGCAGAGCTACTTCATTCGCCGCATCGAGGGCTACCTGAACGCCCGCGGACGCCAAATCATCGGTTGGGACGAAATCCTTGAGGGTGGGCTGGCCCCCAACGCTACGGTGATGAGCTGGCGCGGCGAGGCGGGCGGAATTGCGGCCGCCAAAGCCGGCCACGATGCCATCATGACGCCCGGCAAGCCCTGCTACTGGGACCACTACCAAAGCAAGGATCCGGGTGAGCCGCATGCCATCGGCGGATACAATCCAGTTGAGTTGGTGTATCTGTACAATCCGGTTCCGGCGGAACTCAGCGCCGACGAAGCCAAGCACATCCTTGGGGCGCAAGCCAATCTGTGGACCGAGTACGTGCTAACCCCGGCGCATGCCGAATACATGATTTTGCCGCGCCAGCTCGCGTTGGCCGAGGTGCTGTGGACGGGGCCGCGCCGCAGCGAGGACCTTCCCGACTTTCGCATTCGCGCCACCCAGCGATCGCGGGCCTTGAAGGCGCGCGGATTCAATGTGGCTCCGCATTTTTTACTCCCGGAATCCAAACCCTTTCGCCGCCGTGAACCGAAGTGATTTTCTCAAAACCATCGGCCTGGGGGCCTTGGGTAGCCTCATCGCGACGGACGCGTCAGGCGCCGCGGGTACCCGCAACCAGCAACTAGTAACGAGTGGCGGCGCCTCTGGCGCCCGTGCCTCTGGCGCCATGTCCATCGGAACCTGGCCGTTCGCCGAACACACCACCCGCGCGGCCGTTGAAGCCATGCAAAAGGGTTCTAGCGCCTTGGATGCGGTCGAACTCGGAGTCAAAATCTGCGAGGCGGATCCCCGCGAGCGCAGCGTGGGTTTGGGCGGACGCCCCGACCGCGACGGCCGCGTGACCCTGGATGCTTGCATCATGGACCACCTCGGAAACATCGGGGCCGTCGCGGCCTGCGAGCAGGTGGTGCACGTTTCGAGCCTTGCTCGGGCAGTGATGGAGCGCACGCCCCACGTAATGCTCGTCGGCGACGGGGCCACTCAGTTTGCGCGCGAACAGGGCTTCCCGCTGCAGAATTTACTCGTCCCAGATTCAGAGGCCGAATGGAAGAAGTGGCTCGAAAAAGCCGAGTACAAGCCGATTCCGAACATCGAAAACCACGACACCATTGGCCAGCTGACGCTCGACGCCGAGGGGCGGCTCGCCGGCTGCTGCACCACCAGCGGAATGGCCTTTAAAATGCACGGCCGCGTAGGCGATTCGCCCATCATCGGTGCGGGTTTGTACGTCGACGGCGAGGTCGGAGCCGCCACGGCCACCGGCCACGGCGAAGAAGTCATTCGCACGGTGGGTTCCTTTCGGGTGGTGGCGGCGATGAAGGCCGGCAAAAGCCCGCAGCAAGCCTGCGAAGACGCGGTGCGCGAAATTCACCAGTTGTTCGTGCGCCGCGGCAAGCCTTGGGCAGACACCCAAATTGGATTTATCGCCATGGACCTGAAGGGGCACGTGGGCGGATTTGCCCTGAGGCCCGGATTCAGCTATGCCGTGGCCACTCCAGAGGGGGTTGAGGTGCGCCCCGCCCAGTTCTTGCTGGCGTGAAAAAGTAAAATCCGGTTATATCCGGATTTTTTTGGCGCCAAGCATTCGGGTATAACCGAATTTTAGAATTTTCGAAACTCCCGGAGCGACGTATACCACGCCCGTTTGGGTACGTCATCGCGGTCAATCAGGCTCCAGGTTATCGCGTCGTCGAGGTCGTTGAGCTGCCAGATTAGGGTTCCGCTGCAAAACGGGCGTGCACGGCGCTGGGCGCGCAGCGTGCGGCGAATGACCTTGGCCTGCCAGCGCTGCGAGGCGTCGGCGAGCTCGTCGGTGGAGCCTCCGCGCCAAGCTTGTTCGCTGCGCAGGTAGCGCTCGAGCAGCCCGAGGCCCTTGTAGCTGAGCATGTAGGTGGTGGGATCGGCTGTCCAACGGGCGCGGACCGAGGGGCCGGGAAGCGACGGAACGCCCCACTCGCTCACCAACGGGGCGACGCGTTCGGCGAGGACTGAGGTGGGCTGTTCTCCGTGCCAGACGCGCCAGTCGTGGTTGTCTCCGCGGGTAAAGTCCTCAGGGCGTCCCCAGTTGCTCACGGGCGACGAAGCCAGGTAGGCCCGGCCAGGGGCGTGCGCGGCAACTACCGACGGGAGCAGTTCGTCAAAAATCCAGTGGTTGTTCGCCCAGAGCTGGGCAGAGTCGGCGGGCGACATTCCGTAGGTTTTTTGCCATCCCCAGGCCCGCCAGGCCACGTCGATTTCGTTATTTCCGCAAAAAAGAATCACGCTGGGGTGCTCGGCCATGCGGCGCACTTGGTACTCGGCTTCAGCGCGGACCCAGGCTCGAAACGTCGAATCGCCCGGGTAAGCAGTGCCGGTAAAGGCGAAGTCCTGCCACACCATCAGCCCGAGGCTGTCGCAGGTGCGCAGGAGGCGTTCGGACGGATAGGTTCCGCCCGCCCAAAACCGCACGGTGTTGCCACCGGCCCGCCACATTTCGATAAGGCGCAGGCGCAGGCGATCCTCGAGCAGGGGGTCTGACGGAACCACCGCGTTGACGCCCAGCAGAAACTGCGGTCGACCGTTGACCTCGAGGTAGAACGGCCGCGTGGGGTCGTCGGTCACCAGCCGTGAGTGGGTCAGGGCCCAGCGGTGCTGGGGCGCGAATTTGGTGCGGCCTCCGGCGGGGCGCGGAACCCATTCCACATAAATCAGCGGACGCGCCATTGGTCCCTGGGGGTGGCCGAGGGTGGGCGCTGTTGCTCCGGTGCGCACGGAACGCCGCGCAAAATCCCATCCGAACTCGACGGCAGGCTTGCGAAGGTGCTGGCTCAGCCTCAAGGGATCGTTGTCGGTCGGGTAGGGTAAGGGTTCTGCACGCTGCCGCTCTGCGGCGAATTCGATGGGGTCCGGGAAGGCGTAGCTCACGCTGTCTAAGGCTTGAGCGCCTGCGGGAAGCTCAAACTCCATGCGCACAAACGGACCTGGAACCAGCCCAAGGGTGTCCCATTGATCCGACCCCATAGGTTTGTAGCCCACCCAGGCCGGACCGTCGACGGCGTCGGCCACCAAAAGGGGTTGGCCGCTAAATCCGAGCTGGCCGAGTGCCCAGGTCAGAATCAGGATTGGCGGCATAGGTCGAGCAGGGCTAGGGTTTCATTGCGGTCGGGCAGTGGAGGGTTTGCGTGGTAGTCGTGCAGCGCCGCCGAATGGATTTGGTCAAATCCTGCCTCGAGGTAGCGGGCGGCGTTGTGGGCGCGGATTCCGCCTCCGGGAAGCAGTTCAAGGGTGGCCTCGCCCTTTAGAGTCAGCAAGGTGTCGAGCGAAGTTGCGCCCAATCCGGTCAAAATGCGGCTACATCCCATGGATTGGGCCGTGTGAAGCGCTTCAAACGGATCGCGCGCGGAATCAAACGCTCGGTGCAGCACCCACGGAAGCTGGTGCAGCGCTGCTAGTTCCGCCAGATCAGCCATTCGGGGATCAAGCTCGCCGTCGGCGGTCAGCGCACCCCACACGGCAAAGTCGACGCCCTGAGCAGCCAAGCGCGGAATTTCATCCCTCATTTGGGCGAATTCGGCGTCGGAATATTCGAAGCTCTCTCCGCGCGGACGAAGCATCACGCCCAAAACACCCCGGAATTCACGGCGCACGCGGTCCACATCCTGGGGTTCGGGGGAGGTTCCGCCGGCCAACGCGTCGGCACAGTATTCAATTCGTGGAACCCCCCAGAGCTGCGCAAGGTCCGCAGCCTCAGGATGAAAGCAGGCTAATTCCAGGGTGGCGGGCATACGCTTGCAAATTCCGACACAGAAAACCACGGGCCAATTGTGCTGAATTTGTTTTTCGCCGTATATTTGCAGCCTCTTTTAAGAGATGGCCCTGTAGCTCAACTGAATAGAGCACTTGACTACGGATCAAGAGGTTTCAGGTTTGAATCCTGAC
>JBIPMA010000106.1:0-4717 GCA_044369335.1 Schleiferiaceae bacterium
ATCGTTACAGTAGTTGCTAGCCGGTCGCATGCCAATCCTGAGACTGAGGCGCTCATTGCTCGCTGGGAAGCATCCCACGGCAGTATTGAGCGCGTAAGCTTGGGTTCTTCACTGAAAATTGGCTTAGTTGCCGAAGGACGCGCGCATGCCTACCCGCGTGCTGCTCCGACCATGGAATGGGATACGGCCGCAGGACATGCCGTGCTTCGCGCGGCGGGAATGGAACTCTACGAGCTCGTGCCGCACCAAGAACTCGGATTTCGCCGCGGTGAGCCCCTGCGCTACAACAAAGAAAACTTGCTGAATCCGCCCTTCCTTGCCTGCGCTGCCCCGTATCTTTGTGGGGATGCGTGACCTCGGGCTATTGCTCAAATTTCGCTTGGCCTTTTCGGTCGTGATCTCTGCTGTGGCGGGCTACTTGCTTGGCGCTCCTCAGGTGCAGTGGATTGAGCTAACGCTGCTTACGCTTGGTGGCTTTGCAGTAGTTGGCTCGAGCAACGCATTCAACCAGGTTTGGGAAGTCGAAGAGGACGCACTCATGGGCCGCACTCAGAATCGCCCGCTTCCTTCTGGCCGTATGACCCGAACGCGCGCCTTGATTTGGGCGTTTGCGTTCGGAATCACCGGAGTCGCCGCACTCGCGCTACTCAACCCCAAAACAGCAGGCTTTGGTGCGCTTAGCCTTCTTTTGTACGTCTTGATCTACACGCCTCTGAAGGCCAAGTCGCCGTGGGCAGTACTCGTCGGAGCCATTCCAGGAGCCATTCCCTTCATGCTCGGATGGGTTGCAGCTACGGGTTCATTCGGACTCGAACCTGGAGTCTTGTTCGCGTACCAGTTTGTGTGGCAGTTTCCCCACTTTTGGGCTATTGCTTGGCTTGCCTACGACGACTATGCCAAGGCGGGGTACTACTTGCTCCCCAACCGAACGAAGGATCGACTGGCAACCCGAATGACCGTGTTTTACTCGCTTTGGATGGTGCTCATCTCACTACTGCCCGCATTCGGATTGGCTGGATCCTTGACTACCTCGCTTTGGGTTTCAGTTGCAACCGGCCTGCTTGGACTAGATGTGTTGTACCACGCCGTCCAGCACTTCCGCCGCGCGGAAGACACTTCAGCACGCGCGCTCATGTTTAGCACCATCCGCTACTTGCCACTTGTACAAACTTTATGGGTGGTAGATCGGTTCATTCAGTAAGACTATGGAACTCACACCCCAACAAAAAGCTTCTCGGCCCCTGCTGTACCTCGGGCTTGCAAGCATTGGCATGGCCTTCGCTGGCCTCACTTCTGGCTACGTTGTTGCTCGCTCCTCGCTGGTGGCCGCAAACAATTGGCAGACAATAGAGCTCCCAATCTGGTTTTACCTCAGTACGGCCGCTGTGGTGCTTTCGAGCATCGTACTTCACCGTGCGCAGAAGCAAATTTCAGTCGAAACCAAGCCGACACCACTAGTTGCCGCCGTACTCCTTCTCGGAGTGCTATTCGCTGCCTTTCAAGTGCTTGGATGGGCTGACCTGATTGATCAAAAGATTTACTTCACGGGTGAGGGCAGTAAACCCGAAGCGAGTTGGCTTTATGTGATTACCTGGTTTCACTGGCTGCACGTTCTCGCGGGTATTTTGGTCCTTGGTGTCATGCTCGTTCGCACCTCAAAAGGTTACTACACTGGTGCAAAGGTCCTGCGCTTTACCCTCGGAGCCCAATTTTGGCACTTCCTCGGATTTCTTTGGCTTTACCTGCTCGGGTTTTTGCTCATCCTGCGTTAATTTTGCGCGACCCCAAAACTGACAATCCCCTAACTACATGGCACAACCAGCTGCGACAGGAACTTGGTCCGGAGGCAACGAGCCGATGAAAGCCGAATACGGCAAAATGATGATGTGGTACTTCCTCATCTCTGACGCCCTTACATTTTCGGGTTTCTTGACCGCATACGGCTTTATGCGCTTTGCGAATGAGAAAACTTGGCCCATTGCAGAGGACGTCTTTACGCACTTCCCCGGAATCTCTGGAGAGCAACCCTTGCTGTACGTGGCCTTGATGACGTTCATTCTGATCATGTCTTCAGTTACGATGGTATTGGCCGTTAATGCGGGCCATGAGCGCAAGCAAGGCGCAGTTGGCTGGTGGATGATTGCCACCATCGTAGGTGGAGTTATCTTTTTGGGTTCACAGGCATGGGAATGGTATCACTTCATCGTCGGTGACAAGGGTGCCATTGAACTAGCAGACGGCCGCGTTCTTAAAGTAGCCGAAGCAGAATCGGGCGAGGTTCTTTCGCTAAGCCAGTTGGTTCACGGAGAGGCAGGTCATGCTTCAAACCACCACGATACCTTTACAATGTCCGAAGTTGCGGCGGCGTTTGCGGCAAACGAAGACGTAGTACTGCAGTCACCTGGCAAAGGCCACGAGCAGCTTTCTCGCGCGGAATCTGTAGCTGCACTCCGTGGAGCCGATGTCGTTCAAGGCGCAAACATGAAGCGAAATGAATACGGTCAAAAGCAATTCGCCAACTTCTTCTTCTTCATTACCGGATTCCACGGATTCCACGTGTTCTCAGGTGTGATTCTGAACATCATCGTATTCTACAACGCATTGCTCGGTACCTACGAGCGCCGTAAGAGCTACCTCATGGTCGAAAAAGTCGGTCTCTACTGGCACTTTGTGGACCTTGTTTGGGTATTTGTATTCACCTTTTTCTACCTCGTGTAATCATGGCAGACGCACATTCTCCCTCAGGAACCCGTTGGATCTGGAACGTTTTTTGGCTCCTCCTTGTCGTCACCGGAGTAGAAGTTGCCTTGGGGATCATTAAGCCCGCAGTTCTCCTTGGCGAAGTCGCGGGAACAACAATCCTCAACCTCATTTTCATCGGGCTCACTCTGGTTAAGGCTGGGTACATTGTGCAGTACTTCATGCACCTCAAGTACGAAGACGCTACGTTCCGTGCGTCCATTTACCTGCCCGTGCTGATCTTAATTCCGTACCTCACCTTTATCACCCTGTACGAGGGCGTTAAGGTATTTGGATACTAGTATGGCAAACCCCGTCGCCAAAAAACTGATCTTGGCGGCACTGCTCTTGCTGCCGGTTTCCATGTACTTGGGCTCGCTGCTTATAAGTGGAGCAGTGAACTTTCGTTCCCTCGAGAACATCGGTCATGGACCAACATCCCTAGGGCATCCGCTCAGAGATTTTGAATTGACCCAGTCCACTGGTCAGCCATGGACCGCAGACAGTTTAGATGGTAAAATTGCCGTGGTAAGCTTCTTTTTTTCAAGCTGTCCCACCATCTGCCCTGCAATGAACTTTCACTTGAAGCAGGCACACGACCGCATGTATGCGTTCAAGGATGTCATTTTTGTGAGCTACAGCATTGATCCTGAAACGGATACTCCGCCTGTCCTCGAGGCGTACAAGCACCGATTTGACGTGGGTGGTAGCCAAAAGTGGCACTTCATCACCGGCAATCGCGAGACCATATACCAGCTCGCGCAGGCCTACTTCTTGACGGCTATGAAAGATTCTACCGCAGATGGAGGCTACACCCACTCGCAGTCTGCGGTGATTATCGATTGGAACGGAGACATCCGCACGCGACGTGACGACCAGAACCAAATTCTCGGAGCCTACGATGTGTCGCAACCCGTTCAAGTGGATGAACTTGTCGAGGACTTGCGTGTTTTGGTCAAAGAGTACCGACAGAAGAAAATGGGCAAATGAATACAGCCAACCATCCTCGTGACCGCGTCTTCGTTCCATTGATCGTGGGATTATCTGTGGTGGTTCCCATCGCGGTGGCCTTACTTTTTTTACTGCCTGAGGATTGGAAGATTCAATGGGGCAATGCTAATGTGCGAAGTCTGCCTTTCTTTCACGCCATTTTGAACGGATCGACTGCAGTACTCTTGCTTGTTGGTTTTGGCATGATCAAAACCAAAAATGTGGCCGCGCACCGACTAGCCAATTTGTCAGCGTTTACATTGTCTGCAGTTTTTCTGGTGAGCTACGTAGTGAGTCACCTTTCGAATCCGGACGCGAAGTTTGGAGGCGAAGGTTGGATTCGTCCTCTGTATTTTTTCATTTTGATTAGTCATATTGTGCTGAGTGTTCCGGTGCTACCCATGGCGATGTTCAGCATCTACCGAGCCCTAAACAACCAGATTGCTGCGCACAAGAAGTGGGTGAAGTGGACCTTCCCCGTATGGTTGTACGTGGCCATTACCGGCGTGCTTGTCTACCTCTTTATGGCTCCTTACTATCCGCAATGAGAAGGTTCGTGACGGTCTCACTCGCTTTGCTTGTGTCTTTTTCGACGTGGGCTCAGTGTGCGATGTGTAAGGCAACGGCCGAATCAGGTCAAGCCGCGGGTTCAACGGATGCTGTGGGCCTGAATTCCGGAATTTTGTACCTCATGGCCTTTCCCTACTTGATCATGGCGGCCGTTGGAATTGCTTGGTACCGAAGCCAAAAAAAGAAATCTGCCACCCTTTAGGGTTATTTTGCACGGTATTTGCAAAATTCCGGGCATGCGCTTGAACACCCTCATCGTTGCGACCGTCAGTCTTTGGATTGGCGGAGCAAATCTTTATGCACAATCTGGCACAGAACGCGAAATTTGGACGCTTCAAGATTGTGTGAATCAGGCACTTGAATACCAGTTTAGCGTTCGTCAAGCTGCGAATAATGTTAGAGCTGCTGAATCTGATCG
>JBIPMA010000108.1:0-4687 GCA_044369335.1 Schleiferiaceae bacterium
CCACACTTGCTGAGGGTCAACGTGCCGAACTCCGTTGGCATCAAAATGAAGGTCGTACCAGGCGTAACCCCCCATTGGAAGTGAGTGAAGTGCCTGCAGCGACCGCACGTTCCAGTCTGCCGGAATGAGCCGCGCGAGTCCAAAAAGATCATCTTCGTTGCTCGCGTAGCCGTGCAGGAACCACAGTTCCTTGCGCGCAGAAGGCGCGGCGGCACGCCACCGCGACTGTGACAGGTCGATTAGCGAACGATGTCCCATGTAAGGTCGGCCAAGAGCCGGATGCTGTGCACAAACTCGTGGGACGCGCGCCGTGAAAGAGTCCATTCTTCAGGGCTGAGCATGGACAGCACATGTTCTCCGTCTTCTTTGCGGTACAGGTGGTACACGTGGTTTATGACCGGCTTAAAGTTCATTTTAGCGGAATACACCCATTCTGAAACTTCACGTCGGCGTTGAATGGCTTTGGCTTGGTCTGCCAATAGCTCCATTTGCTTGCGCAGCAGCTCCATTTGCTGGTCGGTCTGCTGAGCCATCGTATCGAGTGACTGTGCCCGAATCATTCCTTCTTGGGTTGGAACAATGACCGGTGAGCTCACACTGTGGGCATACGGAAGCAAACCAGGGTTTTGCGCAACCTTGTCTGCGTCAATCGGATTCACCGTGATTTTGGAGCTGCTCATTGCCGCAAAGTTAGGCCTTGCCAAACATGCGCTCGTTGGCCTCCCAGCGGAAGCTAAAGATCTGCTCAAGCTTCGGGCGAACGATCAGAGGGTGGGCAAGTTGTCCCAAAAAGCCCAACGGCACTTTGTAGTGGACGACGTCGCGCATCAACACACCCCCTTCGACCGCGGTAAAAAAGTGTTCGTGGTGCCATATGCTGTAGGGTCCGACGCGCTGCTCGTCAACAAAGTATTCACCCTCGCGAACGTGGGTGATCTCTGTGACCCAACGCATTGGAATTCCGAGGAGCGGAGAAACAGTATACTCAATGAAGAGCCCTGGGTACATACGTTCGGGCACGTTGCCATGGACGATGAAACCTAGGCTCGAGGGCGTAATCTTAGCGAGGTTGCTTGGCGATGAAAAAAAATCCCATGCCTCTTGGAGCGGAATGGGTAGGAACTGTTCGCGTTCAATTTTGTACATACCCTTTCAACCGTATCCGGTCGCAAAGGTTTACGCCTGCTCGGGTGCGAGTACCCGAAACTTGCCGTCGCGAACCAGAATGAGTTCGTCATAGCCACCTTGGCGCACAGGTAGCGAGGAAGCGGGGGGGTGAGGTACGGGCTGAGTCTTTGGTTGTGAAATAGCTCGACCAAGCACCACGTACTCCATGTCAAAATCGTCAAAAGCTCGGGCGGCACACTGCACCACGCTCAAACTAAGTTTGTTGCGTCCGCTAAGTATGTGCGAAAGCACTGCACGAGAAACTCCAAGATCCTTGGCTACGGAACTTGCCGGTCGGTGCTGACGGTCAAGCCAATCCTTAAATCGTAGATTTTCTGAAGGTATGCTTTCCATACCGCGAAGTTACAATTCGTATTTAATGTTTACAATTGTTTTGCCTTGAGTGTTGAAATATTCAACAAAAAGACCTTCTTCCGTGACCTTAACACAGGTGAAGTGTGCTTCTGAAATGGGCGCACCCACAATGGTGGTGTTTAGCTCGGTCTCAGGACTTCGAGGTGGGAACACCTTTGATGTGAGGGGTGAAGAGCAGATTTCGATTAGACGTACACCCTTATGGGTCAACTCTTCAATTTCCCCATGATGGCGATCGCCGGTCAAAAAGACCACTTGAGCCTTGGCGGTGGCGCAGCGATTTAACAATTCTAGGCGCTCATTAGGATAGCGAATTAGATTTTCAAAACTTGGGGCAAGGTTGAGCACTTGTGACCCCACAGCAATAAAAATCACTCGTGCGTCAGCGTGAGCATCGAGAATAGTCGAGAGCCAGTCGAGCTGCCCGCGTCCGAGAACCTGAGTTCCGACCGGGCCACGATGCGTGCGGTCATCCAACCCGATCCACACCACATCGCCCTTGCGCTCTACCCACCTGAGGTCGCGGTGTTGAGCGTAATTGAACGGCGTATCCTTCCATATGGAGCTAAAGATCTTCGCACTCGTTTCGCGAAGGGAATAGGTACTATCTCCGTCGTTGGGGCCGAAGTCGTGGTCATCCCAAATCGCTCTTTGCGGAATCGCCGACATCATTGCAGCTAAAGGCGGGCTTGCGTGCCTGCGTGTCCATGCCATGGCCATTAAGGTGCTGTCGTTCCATTCGGAACTTTTGTAGTAGGTGTTGTCGCCCAGCCAAAAAAAGAACTCGGGCTTTTTCGCCAAGATGGACGTGAAAATTTCTTCGCGTTCCAGAGTACTTAGTTCCGCGCAGCTTCCGACCGCAAACTCCACCTCGGTACGTTGGGCAAATGCTGAAATTGGAAGGCTCACACACAGAACTACCGCGTTAAAGAATGTCGATTTCATGGCGGTAAGGTAGCACGCGATCGTAACTACATTTGGTGCGATGCGTTACCAAAACTTTAGCGAGCGAACGAGGCGACTCCATGAAGCCGCTCAGAAGGGGGGGTGGAAACTCCACAATGCAAAGCCCGAGTATTCCCGTTCTCGGGTCGCGTGGGCCATGATGCACGGCAACGAGCCCACTGGATTTGAAGCACTTCTTCAATTTATTAAGCGAGGAGCCCCCAAATTCAATTGGACGTTGATCCCGATGGTAAACCCCACTGGAGTTGATGCATTTTCCCGCCTCACGATTGAAGGAGTAGACCTTAACCGGTGCGCACGGCGAGTTGGCCCCGTAGAATCTGATACGTTGAAATCGATCCTTCAATCTTCACACTACGAACTTGCGCTCAATCTCCATGATCAGCGAAGTATTTTTCATCCTACCGGCAGCTGCATACCCAGCAGCCTGAGCATTCTTGCTCCGGCAGCCATGAAGGGTGAGGTGCCTTCGCAGCCTGAGCTAGCGATTGCTTGGGCTGGGAGCCTGTCCCGTTGGATGCGCGAATTCCGCCCAGACTGGGGCTATGCTCGATTTGACGAATCCTACTACCCGACAGCATTTGGTGAGTGGGTTCAAGAATTGGGTATTCCGACAGTGACCGTTGAGACGGGAGTCGCTCAAGGAGATGCGTCTAGAGCAACTGTCGGGGACGCGCTTTTTGAAGTGCTTTGCAAAACAGATGCGCACCATGCCCCGCACGATCTAGGTTCAGAACACTACCTGAGCTTACCCTTCAATGCCGCTGATGGCTGTGATTTTGAACTCAAAAGCGGAACACTGTCGAGCTACTGGAAGCTTTGGGAGGTTGTCCAAGAGGGGGGCTACGCGTCAGGTATCGAGCGTGTAGAATCGGCTGAGGACCTTTATCCGTACCAGCGCATTGAGGTTGCGCACTCCGATTTCAACCTGCTTGCGCAGCGCCCCATTTGGACCACCGTCGAGCTCTATGCTTCGGCCATTTCCTCACTTCGCGATTTGGCTGAAGTACTGCCGAGGTAAGCAAAGTCGCGAACGATCACTTCTGCCCGGGTTATAGTTTGCTCCTCTGCATTGGTATAGGTGTGGTAGGATAGGGGGCCCTCGAATGCTACAAGATCACCCTTCTTAAGAATCTTGCTCGCTCGAATCGCCACCTTATTAAATAGTACCACATTGTGCCATGTTGTGCGGTCGTCGTACGTACCCTCTGCGTTCTTGACACGATCATGGGTTGCAATGGAGCACTTCATTCTAACGACGTCGTTTTCAAAAGTGCGCAGTTCGGGATCTTGGCCGAGGTAGCCGATAAGTTGGATTTTATTTTTCATAATTGTTACAATTGTTAATTAAGTTGAACACTGCAAACATTGCCCAAACCCAGCGCTATAGCCGTATCTAAATGTATGAACTATAATTTATTAACAAACGAAGCCTCTAGTCGTTCGTTTGTTTTTATGTTACAATTGTTTACATAATTTCGGATTCAAGTTTTTTCATCATTGTTCAACATAAAATCATTTTCATGAAACTTTCAAATAATCGTTTTTGCCTGAATTGTGGGTTACCTGTTTATGGTCGTGCGGACAAAAAATACTGTGACGACCATTGTAGAAATGACTTTCACAACAACCGCGCAGTGCACAATGCTCGTCTGACTCGATTGACGCATAAGAGGCTCCGTCGCAACTACGAAATCCTTTCTGGCGTGATGCAGGCAGGTGTCTCAGAAATTCCTAAGGATGAGCTCTTAGTCTATGGCTTTCAGATCAAGTCGGTCACAGAATCTGAACTGCGCGAGGACGGAACCATGATTTACGGCATCTACGATATTCACTACTTTGAAAAGCCCAACCGCCTTATTGAAGTATACCGAAAGTCCGATGTGCCGTCGTATTGGTGAGCTTCGGGCTACCTTTGCACCATGGCAGAATGCTTAGTGGTAGTGGGTGGCGGAGCTGCAGGTTTTTTTGCCGCAATTGCTGCAGCAGAAGCGAACCCTTCGGCCCGTGTTCTTTTACTCGAAAAATCGGCACAGTACCTTGGTAAAGTGCGCATTTCGGGCGGTGGGCGCTGCAACGTCACTCACTCCTGCTTTGATCCGCGGGAACTCGTGGAATTTTACCCTAGGGGAGGGCAGGAACTGCTCGGCCCCTTTACTCGTTTTTCCTGCGGCGACAC
>JBIPMA010000109.1:0-4612 GCA_044369335.1 Schleiferiaceae bacterium
CAACATCGCCAACATGGTGGTGCACACCGACCTGAACCTGCTGTCGGTGCTCGAGTACGCCGTACACTACCTGAAGGTCGAGCACGTCATCGTGTGCGGCCACTACGGATGCGGCGGGGTCGCAGCATCGCTAACTAACAATTCGTTCGGAATCATCAACAAATGGTTGCGCAACATTAAGGATGTGCACCGCCTGCACTCTGCCGAAATTGACGTGAACGACGACCCCTCTGAACGCGTCAACCGCCTCGTAGAATTCAACGTGCGCGAGCAAGTTCAGAATCTGGCCAAAACGAGCGTGATCCAGCGTGCCTGGAACGAGCGCAAGGCGCCCACCCTGCACGGCTGGGTGTACGGACTCAACGATGGCCTCATCAATCCACTCTGCGAACTGCAGCACGACTACGAGCTGGATCCGCTGTACCGATTTGATAATCTGGACAAGTAGGGGCCACGTCTAGGGAAAAGCGTACCTTCGCGGCGCTTTTTACCTACCCTATGACTCCGATTCGAAATATCGCCATCATTGCCCACGTTGACCACGGTAAGACCACCTTGGTTGACAAAATCCTGCACCACTGCCAGCTGTTTCGCACGAACCAGGAGACCGGGGAGTTGATTCTCGACAACAACGATTTGGAGCGCGAGCGCGGAATCACCATTCTTGCCAAGAACGTAAGTGTCGCCTACAAAGGGGTAAAAATCAACATTATTGACACTCCGGGCCACGCCGACTTTGGTGGCGAGGTCGAGCGCGTGCTCAACATGGCCGACGGCGTACTGCTGCTGGTCGACGCCTTTGAGGGCCCCATGCCACAAACCCGATTCGTGCTTCAAAAGGCCCTGCAAATGGGGCTTCGCCCAATCGTCGTGGTCAACAAAGTCGACAAGCCCAACTGTGACCCCGAGCAGGCCTACGAAATGGTGTTTGACTTGATGTTCTCGCTGGACGCGACCGAAGAGCAGCTGGACTTTCCGTGCGTCTACGGTTCCGCCAAAAACAACTGGATGGGCCCCGACTGGAAGACCCAAACTGAGAACATCGAGTACCTGCTCGACGTCGTGCTCGAGCACGTTCCGGCCGCTGAAGTGCTGACCGGTACGCCCCAAATGCTGATTACCAGCCTAGACTACAGCAGCTACCAAGGCCGTATGGCCATCGGACGCCTACACCGCGGCAGCCTCAAAGAGGGCGCCAACGTGTCGGTCGTCAAGCGCGACGGCAGCATCACCAAGGCCAAAGTCAAAGAACTCTTCACCTTTGAAGGACTCGGCAAGGCCAAAGTCAGCGAGGTCCACGCCGGCGAACTGTGTGCCGTAGCCGGAATCGAAGGTTTTGAAATCGGCGACACCATCGCCGACGCCGAGAACCCTGAGGGTCTGCCCACCATCGCCATCGACGAGCCCACGCTGAGCATGCTGTTCATGATCAACGACTCTCCGTTCTTTGGGCGCGAGGGCAAGTTTGTCACCAGCCGCCACATCAAGGACCGCCTTGAGAAAGAGCTTGAGAAGAACCTCGCACTGCGCGTGGTTCCCGGAGCCACCGCCGACTCGTTCTACGTCTACGGCCGTGGCGTACTCCACCTTTCGATCTTGATCGAGACGATGCGCCGCGAGGGCTACGAGCTCCAAATAGGCCAGCCCACCGTCATCACCAAAGAAATTGACGGCGTCAAGTGCGAGCCGGTTGAGGAACTCATCATTGACCTGCCTGAGGCCAACAGCGGAACCGCCGTCGAGATGGCGAGCCTTCGCAAGGGCGAAATGACCAACATGACCCCTAAGGGCGACCGCATGGTCATTACCTTTAACATTCCAAGCCGCGGAATCATCGGCATGCGTTCGGCACTTCTCACCGCCACGGCGGGCGAAGCCATCATGAACCACCGCTTCACCGGATTCGAGCCGATGCGCGGCGAGATTCCGCGCCGAATGAACGGTTCACTGATCTCTATGGAACAGGGCACAGCCCTCGCCTACTCGATCGACCGCCTGCAGGACCGCGGCATCTTCTTCATTGAACCCGGCGAAGAAATCTATAAGTCGCAGATTGTTGGCGAGCATACGCGCGGCAACGACCTCGAAGTCAACCTGACCAAGGGCAAGAAGCTCACCAACATGCGTGCTTCGGGCTCTGACGAAAAGATGCGCATCGCACCCGCCAAGGTGCTTCGCCTCGAAGAAGCCCTCGAGTACGTTCAAGGTGGCGAATTCGTCGAGGTTACGCCCAAGAGCATCCGCCTGCGCAAGCGCTAAGCACATTCGGGTTCAAGGCCCTATCTTGGGACTATGAACGAGTTCATTCAGCACTGGATCCACGAATTCAGCTTGCCGCTGCAAAACCCGGTGCTGGTTTTCTCGGTGATTTTGCTGGTCATCTTACTCGCTCCCATTGTTCTTAAGGGGCTTCGGCTTCCGGGAATATTTGGACTTATTCTTTCTGGTGTGCTCATTGGGCCGCACGGATTCCATGTTTTGGAGCAAAACTCAGCTGTGCAGTTGTTTTCGACCATTGGGTTGCTCTACATCATGTTCATTGCGGGACTAGAACTTGATTTAGCCGATTTTAAGGCTCACAGGAACCGCAGCTTCGTCTTTGGTCTCTTTACGTTTGCGATCCCCATTGCGGTGGGCTACCCCGTCTGCACTCGTTTTCTAGGTTACGACCCTGTGGCTAGCCTGCTCATTTCGAGTATGTTCGCAACACACACCCTGATGGCTTACCCCATTGTGAGCCGACTGGGCATTTCACGTAATCTCGCGGTTGCGGTTGCCGTGGGCGGAACCATCCTAACGGACACCGCCGTCCTCATCATTTTAGCCGTAGTAGTGGGAATGCACCGCGGAGCTCTGGATCAAAGCTTTTGGATTCAACTTGGAGTTTCACTGGCCATTTTTTCAGCAATCATGTTTTTCGTAATTCCGCGGTTTGCCCGCTGGTTTTTTCGCAAACTCGAAAGCGAAAAGCACGCCCACTACATTTTTGTGCTTGCGATCGTCTTCTTTGCGGCGTTCTTGGCTGAAGTTGCTGGAGTTGAGCCCATCATTGGTGCGTTTGCGGCGGGACTAGCACTCAATCCGTTGATTCCTCATACGAGCGCCCTAATGAACCGCATTGAATTCATGGGCAACGCGCTGTTTATTCCCTTCTTCTTGATTTCGGTCGGAATGATCGTCGACCTGAGTGTGATTTTTAAGGGATTCAATGCATGGGTAATCGCCCTAACCCTAACTACCGTTGCCCTAGTAAGCAAATGGCTCGCCGCACTTGCCACCCAGCTCGTATTTCGTTTTTCGGGTGCGCAGCGACAGTTGATTTTTGGGCTCAGCTCGGCCCATGCTGCGGCAACCATTGCAGTGATCATGGTTGGTTTTAATGAGGGAATCCTTGACGAAGCGGTTCTCAACGGAACCATTATCTTAATTCTGTTCACGAGCCTGGCATCAACCTTAGCTACCGAACGAGCAGGGAAGAAAATACTTCAAGAAGATCCGGTGGCATCCGCACCTGAGCGCACTGAAGTTGAGCACATGCTGATTCCCAACATTCGCGGAGAAAAAAGCACCGCACTTGTTGAGCTAGCTATGGCGATGCGGACGTCAGTAAAGTCCAAGCCCATTACTGTTCTGACGATTATACCGAACGATGAGCTAGCTGAGGGCGCTATGGCACAAGCCCAACAGCAACTCCGAACATATGTGAGCCAAGGAGCAGCGGCTGAAATCCCTGTCCAGCCGCACGTCACTTTAGATTTTCACGTTTCAAGTGGAATTGCTCGAACGAGCCGAGAACTTCAGGCAACGACAGTGCTTTTGGACTGGATTATCAAACCGAGTTTGGTAAATACGCTCCTCGGTGAGTCTGTCTCTAGCCTTGTTGAAAAAATTGACCGAAATGTGTTCCTGTGCCGATTAATCGAACCACTGGTTACTGTGAAGCGCATGATTTTAATCTGTCCGCCACTTTCTGAGCGTGAAAACGGATTCGAAAGCTGGTTGCATGCAGTCGCTCACTTGGGAAGACAGCAATCGCTCGAGGTCCTTGTCGTGGCCAACTCTACTGGGTATGCAGCGGTTACAGACGCCCTAAAAGGGCACAAATTGACCCTTTCTACCGTGCACCATCCGTTTGATGACTGGGACGACCTTTTGGTCGCCACCCGATTCGTTCGGCTCGGGGATCTGGTAGTCATTTCATGCGGACGCATTGGCTCTCCTTCTTATGCACCCTATATGGAGTCACTCCCAAGCAAACTAAGTAAGTACTTGGAATTTCAAAACTTGATTGTAGTCTACCCCAAACCTTTTAGTGTCAAGGGCAGCAGTGAGGCAGAACTCATGCAGGGTTCGCCGCTCACCAGAGGCTACGAAACAATCGAGCAGTTTGGAAAGGGCCTATTCGGTTCTAGCAAATAAAACAAGGACACTTTAGTCGACCCAGTCGGCGACAAATAGGTTGGTCGCGCGGGTTCCTCCGTTGTTGCGGTTGCTGCCCCACACCAAACGTTTGCCATCCGGCGAAAACATCGGAAACGAGTCAAACGCCGTGTCGAAGGTGACCTGCTCCAAGCCGGTTCCGTCGAGGTTCACCATAAACAGATTGAAGGGG
>JBIPMA010000110.1:0-4568 GCA_044369335.1 Schleiferiaceae bacterium
CGTGTGGGCTCAGGAAGAGCCCGCCAACATGGGCGCCTGGACCTTCTTGCTCGCGAACTGCGACCTCAAGCTGCAGCGCGTGTCGCCGCCGGCATCGGCGGCTCCGGCCAGCGGATCGCACCAAGCCGCCCACCACATTCAGCACCGCCTGATCGCCCAAACTTTTGACTGCTAAACCCACGTACCCATGATCCTCGATATGAAGGTGCCCTCTCCGGGCGAATCGATTAGCGAAGTAGAAATCGCCACCTGGCTCGTCAGCACGGGCGACTACGTCGAAAAGGACCAGGCCATCGCCGAGGTGGATTCAGACAAGGCTACCCTCGAGCTTCCGGCTGAGGCTGCTGGGGTCATCGAAATTTTGGTCGAGCCCGGAACCACCGTGGCCGTGGGACAAGTGGTGTGCCGTATTGATACTTCGGCGGCTGCGCCAGAGGGCGGATCCAAGCCCGCTGCCGCAAGCGCTGCTCCCAACCCGATGCCAGTAGCGGCTGCTCCTGCTGCGACGGCCGCGACCTACGCGACCGGAACGGCTTCGCCTGCCGCCAAAAAGATTCTTGCCGAGAAGGGCATGGACGCCAGCCAAGTTGCCGGAACCGGAAAGGACGGCCGTATCACCAAAGAGGACGCGGTGAACGCGAAGGTTGCAATGGGTTCCGCCCCCGTTTCAGGACGCGGTGAGACCCGAACCCGCATGAGTGCCCTTCGCCGCAAGCTGGCCACCCGCCTCGTAAGCGTGAAAAACGAGACGGCGATGCTGACCACCTTCAACGAGGTCGATATGAAGCCCATCATGGACCTGCGCAAAGAGTACAAGGATGCATTTGCCGCCAAGCACGGCGTGGGACTTGGATTCATGAGCTTTTTCACCTTGGCTTCGGTGCGCGCGCTCAAGATGTACCCGGCAGTGGCCAGCATGATTGACGGGGACGACATGGTTTCGTTTGATACCACCGACATTTCGGTTGCGGTGAGCGGGCCCAAGGGACTGATGGTTCCGGTGCTACGCAACGCCGACCAAATGAGCTTTGCCGACGTCGAGAGCGGAATCAAGGACCTCGCCACCAAAGTGCGCGACGGTAAAATCAGCGTCGACGAGATGACGGGCGGATGCTTCACCATCACCAACGGCGGCGTGTTCGGTTCGATGCTTTCTACGCCGATTATCAACCCACCACAGAGCGCCATTCTCGGAATGCACAACATCGTCGAGCGCCCCGTGGTGCGCGACGGCCAGATTGTGGTGCGCCCCATCATGTATGTGGCGATGAGCTACGACCACCGGATCATCGACGGCCGCGAGTCAGTCGGAACCTTGGTCGCCATCAAAGAAGCCCTCGAAAATCCCGTGGAGCTCCTGATGGGCGGCGATGTGAAGTCGGGGCTGGGACTCTAGGGTTTCGGCCTTGGTCAACGAAGTAACTAGTTACTTGTTTCTGGCTTGCAGTCACTTGTTGCTTTTTATATTGTTGATTAACAAGGTTTTGTGAAACTTGCGCTGCGTGTTTCTTCATGCAGATTTAAGAAACAGGTAACATTGAGGGTCTAGGTTTGCATCAAACAAACGCAAACAACAACATGACCAACATTTTCAAATTTGGAGCCCTTGCACTGGCCGCTGTAGCGGTTGCATCGTGCGGTGGTGACCCCGTTGATCCGATTGACCCAATCAAGACCAACAAGGTGATCACGTCAAATATTACTTCGAACACTACATGGTACGCTGACACGGTGTACCAGTTAGGTGGCCGTATCACTGTAACGAGCGGTGCTACCTTGACCATTCAGCCAGGTACGGTGATCAAGGGTGAGGCCGGAACCGGTTCAAACGCTACCGCTCTTTTGATTGCCCGCGGCGGTAAGCTGATGGCTGAAGGAACAGCTAGCTTGCCCATCATCTTCACTTCAGTTGCTGACGAGATCACTCCTGAAATGGTTGCTGCTGGAAACTTTGCTTCACCAAACCTTGACCCAACCGTAAATGGTCTTTGGGGTGGCTTGATCGTTTTAGGTAACGCTAAAATTTCTCCAAAGCCAGGAACTGCTGGGGAGCTTCTTGAGGTTCAGATCGAAGGAATTCCTACCTCAGACGCCAACGGCCTGTACGGTGGCAACAACGACGCCGACAACAGCGGTGTAATCAAGTACGTATCTGTTCGCCACGGCGGAACCAACATCGGTAGCGGTAACGAAATCAACGGTATCACCTTTGGTGGCGTAGGAAGCGGAACTGTAGTTGAGAACATCGAAATCGTAGCCAACCAAGACGACGGTGTTGAGTGGTTCGGTGGAACGGTGAACGCTAAGAACGTTGTAGTTTGGAACGCCGGCGACGACGGTCTTGATACCGACCAATCTTGGGCTGGAACATGCGACAACTTCGCCGTAATCACTGCCGCTGGTCACGTATTTGAGCTTGACGGTCCAGAAGGTGCCTACAGTGCAGGTCACATCTTCAAGAACGGTAACGTAGTGGCTTCAAACGACGACGTAGCTTCTCAAGACTTGATCAATACCGATGCCAACTCAATCGTTGACATGGTCGATGTATACTTTACCGACGTAGTTGCGGGTCAAAAGATCAACCGTGTTACTGCTCCAGGCGTAACCTACACCGGAATCGTCATCAACGTTCCTGCGGACTCACTTGCCAACCACGTGAACGGAGCGGTACCAGCTGGCGTGACGGCAGGCACTACCGGCAAAGCCAACATCAGCGTATTCGGCTGGACGTGGGCGAACGCTGCCAACGTAATCAAGTAATTCTTGAAACAGATTTAAACCCAACCAAAAGAGGTGCCCGCGGAAACTGTTCCGTGGGCACTTTCTTTTACCTACCTGCAACTATATCTATCCTCATGAAATCCTTCTTATCCTTTGTTTTGGCTCTTGGTTTCACGCTTGCGGCTTCGGCCCAGGCAACCTACATCCGCGGTTCCGTCGTCGACGGCAGCACGGGAGAGAGCATCATCGGTGCCGCGGTAAAGATTGAGGGTACGACGGTTGCAGGAATGACTGACCTTGACGGCAACTTCAGCCTAAAGGCGGCTCCCGGGACCTACACGGTCAGCGTGGCCTACTTTACGTTCAAGACCAAAAAGATCGCCGGTGTGGTGGTCAAGCCCGGGGACGTGACCGTGCTCGGGACCATCGTACTCGAGAGCGAGGACGACGTCAAGCTTGAGGAAGTTGTAATCACGGCTGAGGCTACCCGCAACAGCGAAGCTTCGCTTCTGACCCTCAAGAAAAAATCAACCGTCATCATGGACGGAATCTCGGCCGCCAAAATCGGCCTAACGGGCGACGCTACAGCTGTTGAGGCGGCTAAGCGCGTTACGGGTGTCTCGATTGAAGGTGGCAAGTACATTTTTGTGCGCGGCCTCGGAGACCGCTACTCAAAGACCACGCTCAACGGCATGGACATTCCGGGACTGGACCCCGACCGCAACACGATCCAGATGGACATCTTTCCCACCGATCTGATCAGCAACATCGTGGTGAGTAAAGCGTTTACCGCGGATATGCCCGCAGACTTCACCGGCGGCCTTTTGAACGTCGAAACCAAGGCCTTTCCGGAGCGCAAAATTTTCAACGTCAACGTGTCGGGCGGCTACACGCCGAGCATGCACTTTCGCAGCGACTACCTTACCTACAAGGGCAGTGCAACCGACTTTTTGGGCTTTGATGGCGGAACCCGTCGCCTGCCAGCTGGAGCGGATGCTACAGTGATTCCGACTCCGATTTCAGGCCTCGGGTCGCAGGCCACCAACAACTTTGTGAATTCGTTCAACAAAACGCTTGGCGCGAATGAAGCGTTTGTACCGATGGACTTCAGCCTCGGCCTTTCTATGGGCAACCAGTGGGACGCCAAAACGGCCAACAAGCACGGCGAGGTTCCGAAGCTTGGCTACATTTTCTCGGCCACCTACAAGTCGTCGTTCAACAACTACCGCGACGTGTTCTACGGGGAATACCAGCGCTTTGCAGACCCTTCGCTCACCGAACTTCGCTACGCCACGACCCAAGAGGGTGCCATGGGAGAGCAGAATGTGCTCGTCGGACTCCTAGGAGGCTTTGCCAAAAAGACGAGTACGCGCAAGTTCCGCATGACGCTCATGCACCTGCAGAACGGCGAGAAGCGTGCGGGCCAATTTTTAGTCCTTAACGATGGAGCCGCGGTGGGCCAATCTGGCTACATCGCACGTTCGAACAACCTTGAGTACAACCAGCGCTCACTCACCAACCTTTTGGTGAACGGAACCCGCGTGTGGAATGAGGCCAACAACGAGCTCGACTGGCGCTTTGCTCCGACCTTGTCGATCTCGTCAGACCCCGATATTCGCCGTACTGCGTACACGTTTGATCCGGTTACGACGGCATTCGCAGCTGGGGCAGGTGGTAACCCTTCGCGCATTTGGCGCTCGCTCGCAGAGGTGAACGTGCCTTTGCGCATTGATTACACGAAGAAATTCCTCTTCAACCGCGCGCCGGGAAAGCTGCAGTACGGTGCCAGCAACACCTTCAAGTTCCGCGACTACGAAATCCTTTTTTACGACATGCAGTTCTTC
>JBIPMA010000241.1:0-2993 GCA_044369335.1 Schleiferiaceae bacterium
TTGGACTGCTCCACCCCGAGCGGCGCGGTGATGCCATCGGGCTGGGTAGTCGTAATGCCGGCGAATTGGTGCGGCTCAACGACACCAAAGCGGATACCGGTGTCCTGCTCGATCTCCTTCTGCAGATTCGCGGCAAACTGTTCGTAGCTCTCCATTGCCACTACGGTCAGCGTGTTGACCTCGAAGCCGCGCACACGCTCGCCCTGCTGGTTGACACATAGGCGCAGGCCGCGGCCAATGGTCTGGCGGCGCTCGCGCTCGGTCTGGATGTCGCGCAACGTGCAGATCTGGAATACGTTCGGGTTGTCCCACCCCTCCTTGAGCGCCGAGTGGGAAAATATGAACTTGAGCGGCGTGTCGAAGCTAAGTAGCTTTTCCTTTTCCTTCATGATGAGGTTGTAGGCGCGCTCGGCGTTGTCGCGGTTAGCTTGGTTGTTTTCGGCGGTGTCGGTCCAGCCACCCTTCTTGTCGATTGAGAAGTAGCCGTTGTGCACCTCCTCGGCGGCACGGGTGAGGTCCACTTCCGCAAACAGCGTGCGGTAGTCGGGCAGGTTCGCCGCGCGGCGGTACTCCTCCTCGAAGATGCGCGCGTAGTCGCCCTTCACCGGATTGCCGTTGGCGTCGTACGAGCGGTACTTTGCTACCTCGTCGATAAAGAAAAGCGACAGCACCTTGATGCCCTGCGGGCGCAGACGCTTTTCCTTGTCGAGGTGCTCACGGATGGTGCGGCGGATCATCTCGCGCTGGACGGCTAGCGCGTCCACATCGCCCCAGGCCTGCCCCGGCTTTAGGTATTTCTCGCCGCCGGGCACGCGCAGTTCCAAGTACTCGGCGCCCTTCGCCACGCGGATCTCGCCGATGCGGCAGTCAGCGTAGAGGGCGCGGCCGGTGGACTGCTCCAGGTTGTCGCCGTCGTGCACGGTGACTTCCTGCCGGCGTACTCCGCCGCCAGCGGCCCGCGTGTCCAGCTCGACCCGGGCGCTGATAGTGCCTTTCTTGTTACTGACCGAGACGAGACGGACGTACGGTTTATTGTGCGCGTCCTCGACCGTGGCCGAAGCCACCTCGATCTGCTTTACAAGCCTCTTCTCGTACGCATCTACCGCATCCAGTCGATAGACCATGTGGTGTCTGTCCACGTGAGTCGCCGAGTAACGCAGCGTGCAAAGCGGGTTCATCGCATCGAGCGCTTCCTTCCCGCGCCCCTCAAGGCCGCCGTCCACGCTCTGCGGCTCGTCTACGATGACGATAGGATGGGTGGCCTTGATCAGGTCGATAGGCTTCTCGCCCCCCGTCTTCTCGCTATCCTTGTAGAGGTTGTTGACGTCTTTCTTATTGATGGCCCCAACCGTGACGACCATAATCTGGATGCTGGCGCTGGTGGCAAAGTTACGCACCTGACCGAGTTTGGCCGAGTCGTACAAGAAGTAGTCGAACGGCACGCCGGCGTATAGGCCCTTGAAGTGCTCCTCGGTGATCTGTAGTGACTTGTACACGCCCTCCTTGATCGCCACCGACGGCACCACGATGACAAACTTGGTAAAGCCGTAGCGCTTGTTCAGCTCGAAGATCGTGCGCAGATAGACGTAGGTCTTTCCCGTGCCGGTCTCCATCTCTACCGTGAAGTCGCCGGAGGCGAGCGTGCTGGACGGGGGCAAGCCGTGGCGCAGTTGGATGTCGCCGAGGTTTTTCAGAAGCTCGTCATCGAGCAGGGTGAGACGGTTACCCACGCCGAGGTCGCTCTCGGCGAAGGCCAGTCGCCCCTGCGGGTGCGCCTCGTCGCGCGTGACCGTGAACTCCGTACGGCAGACTTCCTGCCCGCGGAATAAATCGCAGACCGCATTGATAGCCTGAAGCTGGTAGTCGAGGTTCGGTTCGAAATAGAGCTTCATTGTCGTGGACTCACAGACTCCGAACGTTCGTGAGACCGTGCTGGCTCAGGATAGCCGCTAGGTTAGTCTTCGCGACGTCGTCGGAGAAGGCGCCATCGCGGAACACGCAGGTAGTATCGCCCGCCGGTGCGAGTGCCCTGTGCCAGGCCACAATGCCCTGCGCCAGCGGTTCCACGTCGTCGCAGGTGATTCGCGTAGTGAGACAGGCCATTAGCACTCCCCCGCCGATGCTGTGCACTGCCTTGCCGGCGATGGTCTGAGTCTCGATCGGAGCACAGAGGTCGAGGCCCAGCTTGAGCAGCAGCTCATAGAGGATATCCTGCTCGGTGCGATCCTCCTTCAGGTGTTCCTGATGGTCGAGCAGGGTCTGGTCGAGGTCGTCACGGTCCGGCTCCCAAGCGCGGATGTTGCTGGAATCGAGTTTGAATACGCGGAAGCCGAGGTCGCCCGAAAACAGGGGTTTCTCCTGTTTGATTATCTTCGCCGCAGACCGAACGCGTTCCTTAGTAACGTCAGCGATGGTGCTGAAGCGGCTGTGATCCGCGATGGCTTCAGGCAACTGGACCATAATGAAGCGACGGCGCCCCTCATCGCTAGTGTTCATTTCCATGACAGCGTGTGCTGTGGTCCCGCTCCCAGCAAAAAAGTCGAGCACAATCGCGTCGGGGTCATCTGCGGTCACGGCCTGAATGCAGTCGTATACCGCCCACAGACTCTTTGGAAACGTGAAGGGAGAATCCGGGACAAGGTCCTTCAACACCTGGGAACCATAAACATTGGCGTCGTATCGCTTGTCCGTCCATACAGATCGATATGTGCCAAAATCTTTGCCTATCTCAATTTCGTACCCGTACTCGGTTTTGCGGGCGCGTAGCAGATGCTGGATGGCTTCGACAGACTGCCGTGCGTAACGCCACTTGCGCTCCACTCCGGTTCGATCGATTGGGTACACAAACGCCATGTTGCCGCTCTGTTCAGTCTGTTCCGGGTGCAAATCGTTAGCGCAAACGTCTCCAAACCCAATCACTTTCCCGTCTTTCACATGTACGGCATAAAAGCAGTTTTTTGCATCGGCGCGTTCGGACTCCGCACCCCAGTTTC
>JBIPMA010000111.1:0-4533 GCA_044369335.1 Schleiferiaceae bacterium
GTAGCTGGTCATCCAGGCTCCGGCGCGCTTGCCCTTGCGGGGGTGCCAGTCGGTCGTCAGGTGGGCGATGAACTGTCCGGCGGAATCCCATACTTCCCATGCCTTTGCGTCGGGGTGGTAGGTGGGGTTGTGCGGAGCCGGCTTCACCTCAAGCCCGTACAGCCGGCGAGCCACGTCAAATGCCCAGGCCTCGACCTTGGGCAGCGCGAAGTAGGGCTTGGTCACTGCGTCGTCAAAGTCAAGCTTGGCCAGTTTGTAGCGTTCGGTGGTGAAGGCGACGTCCCAGCGCTGCAGGTCGTTCAGGCCCAATTCGCGAGCGGCAAATTCGCGGAGCTCTGCCGCCTCGCGCTCAGCCGCCGGCTTGGCTTTGGCGCGCAGGTCGGCCAAAAACGTGTGAACTGTTTCAGGCGTGGACGCCATGCGTTCGGCCAGCACGTACTCGGCGTGGCTCGCAAACCCAAGGAGCTGCGCCCGTTCCAGGCGCTTGGCAGCCAAATTCAGGACCCGTTGGCGGTTGTCGCGTTCGTCGCCGCGGGCTCCGCGCTGGGCGTAGGCGCGCCAGAGCTGTTCGCGCAGGCCTCGGTCCTCAGCATAGGTCATGAACGCCAGGTAGTTGGGCGCGTCGAGCGTCGCGGCGTAGCCGCTGCTTAAGCCGTGCTGCGCGGCGGCCTCGGCGGCCTGTTCTAAGGCCCAGTCCGGCAGTCCCGCGGGGGCCACCGCCAGCGGCAAATGCCAGGTTTCGGTGTCTTTGAGCAGGTTGTCGCTAAAGGTCAGCGCTTCGGTGCCCAGCTCTTGGTCGAGCTCGAGCAGCTTGGCTTTGCCGGCGGAATCAAACCGGGCTCCGTGACGTTCAAACGCTTTAAGCGTTTTATCGTGGAGCATGCGGTCCTCTGCTGCGGCAGCAGCGGGCAGCACCACCGCCGATACCCGGGCAAACAGCGCTTCGTTGGTGAGCGTGGCGTTGCCGAGGGCGGCCAGCTTGGGCTGTACCACGCGGGCTAGTTCCTGAAGTTCGGGCGTCGAAGCCGCGCTCAACGCATTGAACAGCAGCGTCGTTTGGGCGTCGAGCTCGTAGGTCATGCGCTCAAGGGCCACCGTAACTGATTCGAAGGTTGCGGGCGCGGAATCCGCTGCAAGCCGTTCCAGCTCAGCGTAGGCGCCGGCCAAGGCGTCTTCGATGCGCGCGCCGAGCACCGAGGCCTCGGGAGCCGCGGTTTCAATGGCCGATGCGTAGCCCGCCAAGTAGGTGTAGGGCGCGGTGAGCGAACCGTCGGCGCATTCCGTGGCGGCTGCCAAAATGCCTTCGGGGTCGCCCGCGAGCCAATGCGGCCACACCTGCTCGATGAAGGCGCGTCCAAAGCCTTCGGTGGCGTCGGTCGGAACCTGGCTGGGCAAGTTGTCCACCGCCAGGACGCCGAGGCTGCCGGGGGTTCCGAGGGCTACCTCGCTTCCGGTCACTGGATCCCATCCGTAGAACGGGTCGTCGCCCTTGCTGGGGCGCAGTGTGCACGGAACCGGTCCCGCAATGTCGCACGCGATGTCGCCGACAAATTCCAAGCGGTTCGTTGGGCGAAGCACGTCGGCTGCGGTAAAAAATGCGGGTCCGCCCTCAGCATAAAAGTGGCAGGGCAGGTACACCGTCGCCACTTCGAGGTAGGGCGCCAAAGCCGAGGCGTAGCGCTCTGGGTGGGCGCGGAACTCGCTGCGGTCGTAGCCCCCGTCCGACGCGCGCTGAACGTAGTGTTCGGCCTCGAGCACGGTAAAGCAGGGCCCTTCAGTACCATTTAAAAATTCGGTGGGCGGAACCTCACGAAATCCGCCTGCGCGCAGCATTTCAGAGGCTCCGTGGCCTACACGTCCAACTCCGGTGAGCACAATCCGTGCATCGCTCGGCCACGTGTGGGCCGCGAGCTCGGCCTTTAGTGCCGTTACCCGACCTAGCTCAAGGGCGGGAGGGAAGGACCAGGTTCTGCGCTGCAGACCCCAGCCGCGAAGGGCCTCGTAGGCTCCGACCAAGCCGGCGTACTCGCCAAAACCGATGATGCGTTTGCCGTTCTGGCGAAGTAGTTCCCAGTCAATGAGTCGAACGTCGCGGTCAAGGCAGGCGCGCAGTAGGCCGCGGTTGTAGGGCTGGCCCTTGTAGGTGTGGCTAAAAAAGAAGTGGGTAGCTCCCGGAACCAATTCGTCCACCGGAACCTCTTTGACACTAACAATCAGTTCTGCGGGCCCCAGGTCTTCGGCCACAAAGCATCCAGCCGCCACGTATTCAGCGTCGTGGATGGCGCGCACCGAGCTCGGTTGCACCCAAATTTGCCAATCATGGTGGCGGTTGAGCAGTTCACGGCACTGGGCCGGATTCAGTACGGCGCGCTGGTCGGCCGGAATTTTTCCTTCGCGGAGGATACCTAAAATACGCATTCTTCAAAGGTACAGTTGGCAAAGGTGGCGAGGGTGGCAAGGTTAGCAAGGTTGGCAAGGTTGGCGAGGGTGGCGATGTTAGCTCGTTAGCTTTTTGCGCTGCGCGCCGGGGCCGCTTCGCGGCTGAAGCTGCTTCGCCGCTGTTTTCTAAACGGAATTTTTGACTAAGTATTTGAAAAAGTGACGTTTACCTGATTCCGGATTTTTGAAAAAAAGTAAAATCCGGTTATAACCGAACGGATTGCTGCTCTGCGCGCTTGGGCCGATCCGTGAAGGCTAGTAACGAGTTGCTAGAAACCAACTAACCAACGAGCTAACCTCGCTAAAAGCTGAACTGAATTTTTCGACGCGCCCCCACGTAGCGGCGTTCGTAGTAGGGTTGTCCGACCCAGTTTTCGATGAGGACTCCGCTGTGGGTGGCCGAATGAAGCATGAGGATTTTGCCGTCCTCGACGCCGACGCAGAGGCCGACGTGGCCGATGCTGCCGGCTCCGCGCCCCGCAAAGAGAAGGAAGTCGCCGACGCGAATGCTGTCGCGCGAGATGGGTTGGCCCCAATTGGCGTAGGATGAGCTGCTGGCGGGCATCGTGTAGCCGAAGGAGCGAAAAAGGTGCTTTTGCAGGCCCGAGCAGTCGAAGCCGCCGGGATTTTGGCCTCCGGCGCGGTAGGTGTGGCCCAGCACGTCGCGGTAGCGTGACTCGAGGTCCGACCACGCCACGGTGTCGGTCGCGGCCTGGGCCATTGGGGCCAGCGCACAGAGTAGGATTAACAGCCAGGTTTTCATCGGGGGAGCCAAACTTAGGAATTTTTGGCTTCCGAGGGCAAGACCTGTGCCGTAAATTCGCCGGGTTATGAAAAAACTCCTTCTGATTTTAGCTGCTGCGGCGCTTCCGGTTGCCGGCGTCGCCCAAGAACTTTTTCGCGTCGGTACGAAGACGGTTTCAAAGGCGGAATTCGAGTACGTCTACGGCAAAAACAAGGACGTTGGGGCGAATATTGACCCTAAGACAGAATCTGAGTACCTCGACCTCTACGTGCAGTTCAAGCGCAAAGTGGCGGCTGCCGAGGCGATGGGCCGCGACACCATGCCGGCGTTTGTCAACGAATACAACGGATACTATAAGCAGCTGCTCAAGCCCTACTTGACCGACAAAAACGTCGACGAGCGCTTGGTACAGGAAGCCTACGAGCGCATGCAGTGGGACGTTCGCGCCAGCCACATCATGGTGGACTGTGCAGAGAATGCGCTTCCGAGCGACACCCTGCGGGCCTACAAGCAGATTATGGGCATCAAGGACCGCCTCGACCGCGGCGAACCCTTTACCCAGCTCGCGGCCTTGAGCACCGATACCTACAGCGCCGAGCGCGGAGGCGATTTGGGCTGGTTCACCGTCTTTGGCATGGTCTACCCCTTTGAGTCGGCGGTATACAATGCCCCTGAGGGTCAAGTGGTTGGTCCGATCCGCACCCAGTTCGGCTACCACCTCATTCGCGTGACGGGCAAGCGTCCGGCGCGCCACACCATGCAGGCGGCCCACATTCTTATTCTCGATACGGAATCCGAACCGAACCCCGACGCCCAGCAGCAAATCGACGAGATCTATGCCAAGCTTCAGGCCGGCGAGCCCTTTGCCGCTGCCGCGATGAAGTACAGCGAGGACCCCACCACGGCCAAGCAGGGCGGCCGTTTGGCTCCGTTCGGAATCAACCAAATGCTGCCCGAGTTCGAGGACGCGGCCTTCTCGCTTACGGACGACGGAACCTATTCCGCCCCATTCAAAACCAAACTCGGATGGCACATCGTGCAGCGTGTGGGTCGCAATCCGCTCCCCGGTCGCCAGGAGGCCGAGCGCCAGCTCGCCCAAAAAATCCGCCGCGACGAGCGCTCGAACGCCTCACAAAAGGCCTACGTCGACCGCCTCAAGCGCGAGTACCGCTTTGACCTCAACGAGAAGAACCTCGATAAATTCCTTGTCGCCCTCGAAAAGGGCAAGGGCGTGAGCAAGGCGGCCAAGCTGCAGCTCGCGACCTACAACGGCGCTGAGGCTGTGACCGGTACCGCGGTGCTGGCGAAGCTCAAAAAAGATTCCGAGCCCACCGTGGCCCAAAATGTAG
>JBIPMA010000184.1:0-2994 GCA_044369335.1 Schleiferiaceae bacterium
TTCAAGGTGGCGACGCGGTGTGGGAGGGCCTTCGGGTCTATACCAACGGAATCTTTGCCCTGGACTACCACCTCGATCGACTTTTTGCTTCGGCGCACGCGATGGCCTTCGCTAACGTTCCAACGCGGGACGAAGTCCGTTCCGCCATCTTTCAAACGCTTGAAGCGAATGGAATGCGCGGTGACAGCCACATTCGGCTAACCCTGACGCGCGGCGAGAAGATTACCTCAGGAATGGATCCGCGCCTCAACCAAAAGGGCTGCACCCTTATTGTGCTGGCAGAGTGGAAGAAGCCCGTATACGACAACGCCGCCGGGGTGCGCATCGTGACGTCAGCGATTCGCCGCAACAGTCCGCAGTTTGTGGACTCCAAAATCCACCACAACAATCTCATTAACAACATTTTGGCTAAAATCCAGGCGAACGTCGCGGGGGCCGACGACGCCCTGATGCTCGACGAGCGCGGATTTGTGGCCGAGATGAACGGAACCAACATCTTCATGATTCGGGGCGGTCACCTGCTCACTCCGCACGCGACCAACTGCCTGCCGGGTATCACGCGCGGAATCGCGCTGGAGCTGGGGCGCGAGTTGGGGATTCCGACCGAGGAACGCGACCTTTCGCTGACTGAACTCTACACGGCCGACGAGGCCTTCGGCACCGGAACCATGGGCGAACTCACCCCCGTAGTTGAGGTCGACGGACGACGCATCGGCAGTGGCCAGGGTGGACCGCTCACGGTAAAGCTGGCCGAAGCGTTTCACGCCCGGGTGGCGAGCGGACGCTGGACGGTTGCATTCCTCTAGTATTCCGAAAATCCGTACTTTACGGGGACCTAAACGCCCCTTTATGAAGTTAGTTGCCCGCATCCTTGGGTTGCTGAGCCTAGTGCTCGCCGTGCCAATCTATGCGCAAACGGCCCGCGTCACCGGAACCGTAACCGACGCCAAAACACGCGAGGCAGTGCCTTCAGCGGTGGTTACCGTGGGTGCGTCTAAGGCGGTCACGGACCCCGACGGCAAGTTTGTCCTGCAGGGCGCGCGTCTTCCCGCCTCTATTTCGGTGGAGGCGTTTGGTTTTGATACCTACCGTGGCGAGGTGCGAAACTCAGATCCGCTGAACATCAAACTCAATGCGGCATCTGTGGAACTTGCCGAGGCGCAAATTGTAGCTTCGAAGATCTCAGAGAAGCAAAAGCAGGCCCCGCTGACCGTCGAGGCGTTGGATTTGGCCAGCATGAAGGAGGCGCCTGCGCCTAATTTTTACGAAGCCTTGGGAAGTATGAAGGGCGTAGACCTCACCTCAGCGAGCATCGGATTTAAAATCATCAATACGCGTGGATTCAACAGTACCAGCCCGGTCCGAAGCCTCCAAGTCATTGACGGGGTCGACAACCAGGCTCCGGGATTGAATTTTTCTTTGGGCAACTTTTTGGGCGCCAGCGAACTTGACGTGCAGCAGGTCGACGTGATTTCGGGCGCAGTGGGTGCTTTGTACGGTCCTTCGGCATTCAACGGCGTCATCGCGATGACTACTAAAGACCCGTACCGATTTCAGGGTACGTCGGTGCAGTTTAAGGGTGGTGAGCGCCGTTTGGCGGAATTTGGATTTCGCCATGCGCAAGCGTTTAACCGGGCCGACGGAAGTGCGAGTTGGGCGTACAAAATCAACTTATTTGCTCTGCGCGCCGATGACTGGGAGGCGACCAACCTCAATCCGACCGACGATTCGAAATCCGCCGCCGACAACCCTGGAGGCTACGACGCGGTGAACCGCTACGGCGACGAAATTGCCTACGACGACGGGGGCGACATCAAAACCTATGCGGGCATCGGAACCTACCACCGCCGAGGCATCGAAGAATCCGCCCTGGTGGACTACAATACCGAAAACCTCAAAATGTCGACATCGGTGCACTACCGTAGCCGGGCTGGAGTGGAGGCCATTTATGCGCTGAACTACGGAACCGGAACCACCGTCTACCAAGGCGACAACCGGTTTAGCCTGAAGGACATTCAGTTCCTTCAAAACCGCATAGAATTGCGCAAGGGCGAGGACTGGTTTGTGCGAGCCTACACCACCCACGAAGACGCAGGCCAGACGTACGATGCCTACTTCACCGCCCTTCGCATGCAGGATTCGGTGCTGAATGAAGGGTTTTGGGCCAACCAATACCGTTCGTTTTGGAACATTTTTCAAAAGCAAAAGGTCCGCGGCTTAAACGGTTACCCGAGTGAAACGCTTCCGAATACTGAATTCAGTGACGCCATGGCCGAACTGTGGGCGAGCAATCCTGAAGCGTTTCAATCGTTTCACGCAGACAACCGCAGCTGGATGGACATGGCCTACGACCCCGACAGCATGCTGATTCCGGGTTCGGCGGCGTTTGAGGCGCTGAAGCAGTCCATAATTACCCGCCCATTCACCGAAGGCGGTTCGCAGTTTTGGGATCGGTCCTCACTTGCGCACCTGCACGGCCAACGTGCCTTTGACTTTGCGGGTGGTCAGCTTACTTCAGGGGCAAGCCTTCGCCAATACCGCCCCAATTCGCGCGGAACCTTGTTCAGCGACACCAACGGCCGGGTCCTGCGCGTCGTAGAGCTGGGCATGTATGCGGGGTACCAACGTCAATGGGGCGATAAGTGGACCCTGAATGCGACGGCGCGAGCGGATAAAAACCAAAACTTTAAGTGGCTCTTTTCACCTGCGGCCTCAATTGTGTACCGCCCCACCGCCCAAACGGTGTGGCGCTTGGGCTTTTCTTCTGCAGTGCGGAACCCAACCCTCCAGGACCAGTACCTCTACTACAATGTGGGCCGGGCGCTGCTGTTGGGTAATTTGAATGGCTACGATTCGCTGGTAACTATTGATGAGGTTGGCGACTTCTTGGCTGCAGGCCCCCAAGATCGCGCCAACTGGCAGTGGCAGTACTACAGCATGCCGGGCGTCCGCCCCGAGCAGGTGCGCAATGTCGAACTAGGCTACCGTAGTACA
>JBIPMA010000112.1:0-4527 GCA_044369335.1 Schleiferiaceae bacterium
ACCCTTAACGACCCCGCGCTCGCGCTCGACGACAAGTTCAGCGACCCCTTCATTCGCTAAGGCCGACGCGCGGCTTCGCCGGGGGTGGGCCGTACCTTTGCCCCGTGCGTGCCCTGTGGTCCCTGAACCCCTACTTCCTGCGGTATCCTTGGCATCTGCTGGGCGGAATCCTCTTTGTCGTCGCCTCGGCCGTCTTCTCGGTTTACCCGGCCATCTACATCCGCGAGGCCTTCGACACCGTGTCTGAAGCCCTTCGGCTCCAAAGCGATTCGGCGGCCTTGCTGCGCGCCCTGCTCGGTTACTCGGCGCTCATCCTGATGATGAGCGTTTTGCGCGGAGCCTTCACCTTCCTCATGCGCCAAACCCTGATCGTCATGTCGCGGCGCATCGAGTTTGACCTCAAAAACGACATCTACGACCACTACCAGGCGCTGGATCAGACGTTTTACCGCCGCAACGCCACCGGCGACCTGATGAACCGCATTAGCGAGGACGTCAGTCGGGTGCGGATGTACCTCGGGCCCGGAGTGATGTACACCATCAACACGGCCTTTTCAACGGGCCTTACCCTGGTGTTTATGTTCCAGGTGGACGCCAAACTCAGCTGGGTTACGCTGGCTCCGATGCCCGTGCTCGTGTGGGCGATCTACAAAGTTTCGACGCTGATCAACCAGCGCAGCCATGCTGTGCAGCAGCAGCAATCCGCCATCAGCACGTTGGCGCAAGAGACCTTTAGCGGAATCCGCGTGCTCAAAGTCTACAGCCTTGAGGGCGACCAGACCGACCGCTACGCCACGAGTGCCGCCAAGAGCTACGAGCTGAATCGCGGACTGTACCGGGTCAATGCCCTGTTCGCCCCACTGATGATGCTGCTTGTGGGCCTCAGTACGGTACTCACGGTGTGGATTGGCGGCGAAGGCGTCATCGACGGGCGACTCAGCCCTGGGGTCATCGCGGAATTCGTGTACTACGTCGGCCTGCTCACGTGGCCGATAGCCAGCATTGGCTGGGTGATGAGTTTGATTCAGCGCGCCGAGGCATCGATGGAACGCATTAACGACTTTCTCAAGGTGAAGACCGCAGTTACATCTCCGTCAGATGCCCACCGCGCCGCAGTTCAGGGTTCTTGGACGTTTGAAAACGTTTCCTACACCTATCCCGACAGCGGAATCCAAGCCTTGCGCAATGTTTCGTTCACGGTGCACCCCGGTGAGACGGTGGTGGTTGTGGGGCGCACAGGGTCGGGCAAGTCCAGCCTCGTGGGCCTTATGAACCGCCTTATGGACCCCAGCGAGGGCCGTGTGCTCCTCGACGGAGTGGACCTTCGCCAGTGGGACGTGCAGGCACTTCGGGCTTCGGTGGGCACGGTTCCGCAGGACCCCTTTCTCTTCAGCGACTCGATTGCTGACAACATTGCGTTTGGCAGCCTGAACGCCGACCGCGCTGAGGTCGAACAGCAGGCCGAACTGGCCGACGTGGCTGAGGACATTAGAGGCTTTCCACAGGGGTTTGATACGGTTGTCGGCGAGCGCGGCGTAACCCTTTCGGGTGGACAAAAGCAGCGCGTCAGCATTGCGCGCGCCCTGATGAAGCACCCTCCCGTGCTACTGTTTGACGATGCCCTGAGCGCCGTAGACACCGAAACCGAGGTAACGATTCTCAGCAATCTGAAGGCGCGCCTCGAGGGCCTCACAGCCGTCCTTATCACCCAGCGCCTGAGCTGTGTGCACTTGGCGGACCGCATTGTGGTGCTCGACAACGGCCAGGTCGTGCAGCAAGGAAGCCACAGCGAGCTCGTCACGCAGCCCGGACTGTACGCTGAATTGTACGCGCTTCAATCCCAAAAGTCGTGATTCCGCACCCCAACCTCGTCGCTGGGGTGCTCGAAGTCCTCGAGAGGACCTTTGGCCAGCGCCTGTACGCCGACCGCGTGGTCGACCAAGTGCTGCGCGCCAACAAGCGCTGGGGCGCCCGCGACCGAGCCTTTGTGGCCGAACACAGCTATGAACTCGTGCGCTGGTGGGGCCTCATCTGGCACCTTCACGGCGCAGAACCCGTGGTTAAGCGCAAGCAGCTCAAAGAACTCTTTGACACGTACTGGGCGTGGCGTACTGAGGGCATGAACGTGCCTGCTGACCTTGATGTCGCGCTCGCCCAGAGCTACGCGCCCTGGTTTGCAGATCGCGCAGCCGAAGAACTAGGCACCGACTGGCCGGTACTCGCCGTCGCGCTCAACCGTCCGGCCCACGTCGTACTTCGGGCCAACACCCTGAAGACGAATCGCGAAGCGGTGCTCGAGCGCCTCACCGCAGAAGGGGTCGAAGCCGCGCTGAGCGACGTGGCTCCCGATGCCCTGGTGCTGGCCAAGCGCCCCCGACTGCAGCACCTCGAGAGCTTCAAAGATGGCTGGTACGAGGTGCACGACGGCGGATCCCAGCGTATCGCCGCCTTCCTAGACCCTCAGCCGGGCGACCGCATTCTCGACGGGTGCAGCGGAGCCGGAGGCAAGGCCCTGCACGCCGCAGCCCTCGCAGGCAACCAAGCTGAACTGCGCTGCATGGACGTCGAGGCCTACAAGCTGGGCGAAGCCGAAAAGCGTGCCCTTCGCGCTGGCGTCAAAGGGCTGCGTACCGAACTCATCCGTTCTCCGCGCGATGTGCAGCGCCACGCTGGGTGGGCCAACAAAATGCTTTTGGACGTGCCCTGCAGCGGAACCGGCGTCATCCGCCGCGACGTCGACACCAAGTGGAAGCTTCAGCCCGAGCACCTCGAGCGCACCCTTGAGACGCAGTACGGCATACTCAGTAGCTATTCCGAAGCACTTCAGCCGGGCGGAACCCTCGTGTATGCCACCTGCAGCATTTTGCGCAGCGAGAACGAGGACCAAGTCCGCCGCTTTATCGACGAAAAGAATGGAGCGTACACGCTCCGCGAAGAAGTCCGCATCAGCCCCGAACACCCGCACAGCGACGGCTACTACGTAGCGGTGCTGCACAAGCACTAGATTTACGGCCATGATCACCGAAAGCCCCAGCAACCACGACCACCTCGAGACCTGGACGGTGCGCCAGCTCCTCGAAGGCATCAACGCCGAAGACCGCCGTGTGCCCGAGGCCGTGGCCGAGGCCATTCCGGCCCTCGAAGCCTTGGTTGAGCAGCTCGTTCCGCGCATGCAGCAGGGCGGACGCCTCTTTTACATCGGTGCCGGAACCTCAGGCCGCTTGGGAATCGTCGACGCCTCAGAATGCCCGCCGACTTATGGTGTTCCGCACGGAATGGTGGTCGGAATCATCGCCGGGGGCGACGGCGCCATTCGCAAGGCCGTTGAATTTGCCGAAGATGACCCCGCCCAGGCATGGATCGACCTGCAGGAGCACCGCATCGAACCCCTCGACACCGTGGTCGGAATCGCCGCGAGCGGCCGCACCCCCTACGTGGTGGGAGGACTCAATCAGGCCCGCGCCGCCGGGTGCCTGACGGGCTGCATTGTGTGCAATCCCGATTCCGCCGTCGCTGCGGCCGCCGAATACCCCGTTGTCGCGGTGGTGGGCCCTGAATTTGTGACCGGAAGCACTCGCATGAAGTCCGGAACCGCCCAAAAACTGCTGCTCAACATGCTGACCACCACGGTGATGATTCGCCTGGGCCGCGTAAAGGGCTCCCGCATGGTCGACATGCAGCTGAGCAACCACAAACTCGTGGAGCGCGGTACCCGCATGGTCGCCGAGGGCACCGGACTGAACGATTCTGAGGCCCGCGCGTTGCTACTCGAGCACGGCAGCGTCCGCCGTGCCATTGACCAATGGAAGCACAGCAACCCACCGCGCGCATAGTCGGCGCCGGAATCGCCGGAATCGCCTCAGCCATCCGCTGGGCCCGCAAGGGCTATTCAGTGCACGTCCACGAGGCCAACGGCTACCCGGGCGGCAAGCTGAGCCAGTTTCAGCTGGGCGGCTACCGATTTGACGCGGGTCCTTCGCTGTTCACCCTCCCGTTTTTGGTCGACGAACTCTTCACCCTCTGCGGCGAGAATCCGCGCGACCACTTCAACTACCTCAAAAAAACCGAGGAGTGCCGCTACTTCTGGGACGACGGCACCCGCCTGACTGCTCACAGCGACCCCGCGGAATTTGCCGCTGAGGCCGAGCGCGTCCTGGGCGAGCCCGCTAAGAACGTGCGCGCCCACCTCGACCTGGCCCGCCGCCAGTACGAGGCGACCAAGGGGCTCTTTCTGGAGCGTTCCCTGCACAAGGCCTCGACCTACTTGCGGCGCGACGCGCTGCCGGCCCTGGCGGCTCTGCCCAGCCTGAAGCTCACGCAGACCATGCACGAGGTCCACGCTCGACGCTTCTGCAGTCGCAAAATGGTGCAGCTCTTTGACCGCTTTGCGACCTACAACGGTTCGACGCCCTACCAGGCTCCGGGCACGCTCGCGATGATTCCGCACCTTGAATTCGGCTTCGGAACCTTTGTGCCCTACGGCGGAATGGTCGCCATCACCGAATCGCTCGTGGCCCTGGCCGAGCG
>JBIPMA010000113.1:0-4500 GCA_044369335.1 Schleiferiaceae bacterium
AACATCAACGTCAGTGTGGACGGGAACAACATCGTTTACCATAAGCCAATCAACCTCGGAATGGCCACGGCGTTGCCCAGCGGCAACCTCATCGTTCCCGTTATTAAAAACGCCGACCGTCTGAGCCTCAGCGGCATGACCAAGGAAGTCAACGAACTGGCCAACCGCGCACGCTCCAACGCCCTTAAGCCCGACGACATTCAAGGCGGAACCTATACCGTCACCAACGTCGGAGGCTTTGGCAACATCCTCGGAACGCCGATCATCAACCAACCCCAAGTAGCGATTTTGGCCCTCGGAGCAATTCGTAAAATGCCCGCAGTTGTCGAGACTGCAGAGGGAGACGTGATCGCAATTCGCCACAAGATGTTTCTTTCGCACTCCTACGACCACCGGGTGGTAGACGGTGCACTTGGCGGAATGTTTGTACGCCGAGTAGCGGACTACCTCGAGCAATGGGATCCGAACCGCGAAATCTGATGAATTTAGCCCGTCCCTTATGCATCTTCGACATCGAATCGACGGGCGTCAATGTAGTCCACGACCGAATTGTCGAACTCTGCGTGCTGCGGGTTCAGCCTGACGGTTCTGAAACCGTCAAAACATGGCGTGTGAACCCGGGTATCCCCATTCCCGAAGGTGCAACGGCAATCCACGGAATAAGCAACGAAGACATCGCGGATGCCCCAGCTTTTCAGCAGATACTGCCCGAACTGGTTCCGATGCTTCAGGGCAGTGACTTGGCGGGCTACAACAGCAATAAATTCGACATTCCAATGCTCGCCGAAGAACTCCTTCGGGCCGGAAGTGAATTTGACCTGAACCAGTGCCGAAGCGTGGACGTGCAGAACATTTTTCACAAAAAAGAGCAACGAACCTTGAGCGCAGCCTACGCGTTTTACTGCAAAGCCGACCTCAAGAACGCGCACACCGCTGAGGCCGACGTACGCGCTACCTACGAGGTGCTCAAGGCCCAGCTCGATCGCTATCCGGACCTGCCTAAGGAAGTTCCTGCACTGAGCGACTTCAGCACCATGCACCGTGCAGCCGACTTTGCAGGCTTTATCACGTTTGACGCTGAAGGCCACGAACAGTTCAGCTTTGGCAAGTACAGAGGCCAGCGGGTGAGTCATGTCCTTATGAAGGATCCCGGCTACTACTCGTGGCTGCAGAATGCCGACTTTCCGCTGTTTACTAAAAAAATCCTTACGGCCATTCGGCTCCGCCAGCGATGAAAGTCATTTGCGTCGGACGCAACTACCGAGCCCACGCCGAAGAACTGGGCAATGCAGTACCTGAGGTTCCGGTCATTTTTTGCAAACCAGACTCTGCCCTGCTTCCGCCGCGCAATCCGTTTGTAATTCCGCCCTGGACCCACGACGTGCACCACGAAATCGAATGGGTGGTGCGCATCAGCAAGGTCGGCAAGTACATTGAGCCACGGTTTGCCTACAGCTACATCGACGCGATGACCGTTGGCCTGGATTTTACGGCAAGAGACCTACAAACAGAGCTCAAAAACAAGGGCTTACCGTGGGAACGCGCCAAAGGATTTGACGGAAGCGCCGTTCTCGGAACGTGGAGCCCGGTACCTCAATCATCTCAGGCACACGAAATTCGACTCGAGAAAAATGGGTCTACGGTGCAGCACGGAAGTACCGCTGATTTTTTGACTCCCATTGAAGGCCTCATTGCCTTCGTAAGCCAGTACTTTACGCTGAAAAAAGGCGATGTACTCTTCACTGGAACTCCCGCGGGGGTCGGGCCTGTCACACCTGGAGATCGCCTTGAAGGCTTTTTAGATGGTGAATCGCGGCTGCGAGTGAACATTCGCTAGGCCGTAGCGTCAGCTACTTCTCGTATATTTGAGGTTCTAGGTTTATACCTAACCGAGAATTAAAGTCAGTCATGAAGCACTTTCTACGCCACCTTGGGTTTGCCGCCTTGGCCTTAATCGCGATGAGCACGAATGGTTACGCACAAGTTGTGACCGTTTTTTCTGAAGATTTCGATAGCCCGCCGCACAATGTGATCACGAGCCATACTTTGCCCGGAACCATACAGTACTGGAACGACACCAATGCTTTGAGTGTAAGTGGGACTCATAGTTTCCACGCAAAAGTTCTTCCTCTCGACACAATTGTTTTTGAGACCCCTGCTTTTTCTACAGTTGGTAAACCTTTTGTGCGTTTGACTTTTGATCATATTGCCAAAATACACTTTGGCCAACGCGGAATAATTCGAGTATCTAACGACAATGGTGCAACTTGGACTACATTGAGTGCATCACAATACCGAGGGCAAAGTCTCAGCTTCGGGCCTGTGGGCAACTACTTTAACGAGCTTTCATACGCCAACCCAGCAAGTACGCCATATTGGGGGGGGCAAACCACAGTTGGCCAAGGAATAGCGCCCACAAACAGTTGGTGGGAACGTGAAGTTTTTGATATATCGAATGTGGCCGGTAGCGGACCGAGCGGAACAGCTAACGGATACAGTCAAGTTAAGGTAAAGTTTGTACTTCAGTACCGAAGTCCAAGTGGCACGGCCAACCCTGCTGGTTGGTTTGTCGACAACGTAAACGTTATTGCTGGACCATGTGAACTCATTCCTCCAAAAATCAATTGGAACCTTAGCCCGAGGCGCGAACCCATCGGAGCCCGCTATCAAGCAACCGAACAAGTCAGACTTCGCGTCAGCGACAAAGTACTACCGAAGTCAGGTGTGGACTCTGTAGTGCTTCATTTTCAAATAAATGGCGGCACTTGGAATGTGCTTAACATGACTGCAGTCAACACAGCGGCTTGTCCTGACTCATCAGAATACACGCATACTTTTACAGGACTCGTCGTTGGAGACACCATCAATTGGTGGGTTGAAGCGTTTGACTGCGCGTGCGATGAAAATACCGTACGCTCACCCTCTGCAGCGGCCCCTATAACCTTTAACACTTTTTGGCGAGATCCAGCTCCACCTGCAGTATGTGGACAAGCTCTTCCAAACAGTTTTCCATTTGTGGCTACCCAGTTCCCGTATATCGAAAATTTCGAAGCGATCTATTGGATGGCGGGAAGCGGAGCTGGCACAAGTGGGACATCGCACCGAGGCGTATTCCCTTTGGGGAACCCACCCGCCGGCCGTAACTACGAAGTTTCGCCAAATCCTTTGTCGTCGGGGTTCGCTTGGTCGGTTAGGGTTGGCCAAACTGGTACATTTGGAACAGGTCCTGACGGAGACCACACTACGGGATCAGGAAAGTACCTCTACACCGAGTCTTCACAAGGAAGCCCTGGAAATACTACCATATTTATTACACCTTGCTTAAAGCTTGACAACATTTCGCATGCGGCAGCTGAATTTTACTACCACAAGTTTGGTACACACATGGGTAACTTACGCGTTGATATTGATACTGGCGTAGGTTTCGCGAACAATTTAGGCGTGATTGGTGCAGTTACGATACCTGGGCAAACGCACCGAAGCTTAATCGATCCATGGGATAAAGCATTTATTGATTTGACCCCATATTTAGGCAAGTACGTACGTCTTCGATTTGTCGGAACTAAAAACAATTCCGCGACCAATGACCGAGGGGACATGGCAATCGATGACATTAAAATCTTTCAGCCCTACCTACGCGACATCAATTTTATTGAGTCTCTCAATCCAAAAAATGGCTTCTGTTCATACTCGAGTACTGAAGATGTACAAGTACACTTTCGCAACGAAGGCTCACAACCACTTACTCAGATTCCGCTCGCCTTTTCTGTAAAAAATCTGGCTACCGGAGTCACAACCATTCTTCGAGATACGGTCAACGGAACCTTTGGACTCGGAGACACTCTAACGTATACATACGTGCCCAAGGCTAACCTTGCCACCGTAGGGAACTACGAATTGTACATGTGGAGTGAGTTGGCTGGAGATGGCCAATCTCAAAATGATAGCTTGGGGCCCATTTTAATCGAGCACGAGGCGACCATTACTAGCTTCCCGTACTTCTTAAATTTTGATGGACCCGGTTGGACAGCCGGAAATGCTACTTCGGCGAACCCAGGTAGTTTTGGAACGACAGATTGGTCGGCAGTGCCATCACCAACTTCAGGCAACTATTCCTTCATGGTAGGAAGCGATATGTCGCCATCTTCAACCTCAGGTCCACGTTGGTCGAAAAACAGAAAAGGAAACTACCTTTATACTGAAGGCAACTACGGTTCGAACAGTCCATTTGCGCTATTTCAGCAAGACGGCTGCTTTGATTTTGGTGCACTAACTGATCCACACATCTCGTTCTGGTACCACATGTACGGCGCAGATATAGCCTCACTTGCACTACAAGTAGTTCTTGAAGGTACAAATACCTGGATTACTGTACCTGGATCGACGATCTTGGGTCAAAATCAAACATCGAAAACGAGCGACTGGAAGTACACAACCGTGAGCCTAGCTGCTTATGCAGGCCAGACTGTCAAATTGCGTTTTGTTGCGGGTAAAGTGGGA
>JBIPMA010000114.1:0-4488 GCA_044369335.1 Schleiferiaceae bacterium
TTCTGTTGACCTCGAGCGTCTTCAGTCCCTCGCTTCAATCTGCGATTGAGCGCCTGCGCCAAGCCTATGCCAACTTCCAGCATGTTGAACTCGACGCGGTTTCGCAGTCCAACACCTTGGACGTGTGGGAGTCACTCATCGGAGTTCGCGCTCTTCCGTACGTTGACCTTACTGCTGCCAATTTGGTGGTGTCGTTCGGTAGCGACTTTTTGGGCGGCGGAATGGCCCAGCAACTCAGCAGCGACTACGCCACGCGCCGCAAGCCAGGCACTGGCATGCTTCGCCACGTTGAGCTCGAGAGCAATCTATCGCTCACTGGCTCAAACGCCGACAAGCGGGTAAAAATTAAGCCATCTGAAGTTTCAGGAGCTCTGGCCTACCTCGTGAATGCACTCGGCGGATCTGCCTCTAAGGTTGCCCTTCGCGACGACCTTACTAAGGCTCTGAAGGCACTTGCTAGTGAGCTCAAGGCCGCACAAGGCAAGGCAGTAGTCCTTGTCGGTGGCGACGACGCCAACCAAGCCAAGCTTTCTGCGGCCCTCAATGCATTGGTCGGAGCCTTCGGCGCTACCCTGCGCACCGACAAGCCCGTATACATCCGCCGCGGTAACGAAGCACGCGTCGCCAACCTCATTGGTGACCTTAAAGCAAAGCGCGTAGGCGCCCTTTTGGTGGCGGGAACCAATCCGGTCTACTTCCGTCCGGACTTTGCAGAGGCCATCAAGTCTGCAACCTTCAGTTGGGCCCTTACCGACCGCATGGACGAGACGGCGCAAGTGTGCACGGCTGCTGCTCCTGAGCCGCACTACCTCGAGGCGTGGGGCGACTACCGTCCGCTAGCTGGCGAGTACACGGTGGCTCAGCCAACCATTAAGAATCTGTTTAACAGCAAGGCCCTCCTTGAGGTCCTCGGTGCCCTCTCGGGCGACAGCCGTTCTGCGAAGGATCAAGTAGCGGCATCCGCCACGGCGATGGGCCTCAACTGGAACCAAACCCTGCACGATGGTGGAGCAGCCGTAGCTTCAGGCTCGGTCGCTGGTGCTTCAGCTGGATCTGCAGTGGCATTGGCCTCAAGTGCCAAGGTTGCCAAGCCATCTACGGGAATGGAACTTTCGTTCTACGAAAACGCAGTCGGCGCCGGCTTCCAAAGCAACAACCCATGGTTGCACGAGCTTCCGGATCCCGTTACACGCCTTACGTGGGACAACTACCTCACCATGGCCGCTGCCGATGCGCTGGCACTTGGTTTTGAAAACGAGACCAACAGCGACGGTTCGCTTGACGGAAGCTACGCCACCGTCAAAGTGGGTGGCCGCGTCCTTGAAAACGTCCCCGTATTCATTCAGCCTGGTCAAACGGCGGGCACGGTGGGTTTGGCGTACGGCTACGGCCGTTCCGCTGCCGGCAAAGTTGCTGACGCCATGGGCGTCAATGCGTACGCGCTTGGCGTAACTACCGGTTCCGCTAGTGTTGAGATCAGCAAAGCTGAGGGCATGCACGAGTTTGCAACCGTACAGCTTGGTCATACCATGATGGGTCGCCGCATTGTCAACGAGGTAAGCCTCGCCGACTTTATCGCCGATCCAAGTGGCGCAAGCTGGAACGAGAAGCCGACCTTCCACACCATCGATGGCCACAAGACCTCTGAAGAGGCCAACCTGTGGGCCGACCACGACCACGAGACGATGCACATGTGGAACATGAGCATTGACCTCAACAGCTGCACGGGCTGTGGAGCCTGTGTGGTGGCCTGCCACATCGAGAACAACGTTCCGGTCGTGGGCAAGCATGAGATTCGCAACCTCCGCGACATGCATTGGCTGCGCATCGACCGCTACTACAGCAGCGACATGAGCAAAGAGCGCGCTGAGGACGAGAACATTGGCGGAATCGAGATGTACGCCAAAATGGAGGAGCCTTCAGAGTCGCCTTCAGTGGTCTTTCAGCCAGTCATGTGCCAGCACTGCAACCACGCTCCCTGTGAAACGGTATGTCCAGTGGGTGCTACCGTGCACTCGCGCGAAGGCCTCAACCACATGGCCTACAACCGCTGCATTGGTACGCGCTACTGTGCGAACAACTGTCCGTACAAGGTTCGCCGCTTCAACTGGTTTAACTACATGGCGAACGAGCAGTTTGCCGACGTGAACCCATCGCAAGACGACTACGGCCGCATGGTCCTCAACCCCGACGTGACGGTTCGTTCGCGCGGTGTGATGGAAAAGTGCACGATGTGTATCCAGCGCGTGCAGTACGCCAAGCTCGAGGCCAAGAAGGCCGGCCAGCCAGTCGCCGATGGAGCATTCACGACCGCCTGTGCGGAGGCCTGCGACAGCGGAGCCATCACGTTTGGCGACGTCAATAACGCGAAGAGCGCCGTGCGTACCGCTAAAGCGGACGCCCGTGCGTACCACCTCCTCGAAGAAGTGGGCACTCAGCCTTCGGTATTCTACATGACTAAAGTTCGCAACGCCTAACCTGTTATGCACTACGAATCACCTGTACGTCAGCCGCTTATCCTAGGCGATAAGAGCTACAACCAGATCACCGAAGACGTTGTACGTCCGATTGAGAATCCAGCTCCCCGCTCGTGGTGGATGGTGTTCAGTATCGCGCTGGTCATGTTCCTTTGGGGCGTGGGCTGCCTTGCGTACACTGTCGGAACCGGTATCGGTGTCTGGGGTCTCAACAAGACTGTCGGTTGGGCTTGGGACATCACCAACTTTGTATGGTGGGTCGGAATCGGTCACGCCGGAACCCTCATCTCTGCTGTACTGTTGCTGTTCCGTCAGCGCTGGCGCATGGCGATCAACCGCTCTGCGGAGGCCATGACCATCTTCTCGGTCATTCAGGCAGGTTTGTTCCCCGTGTTCCACATGGGTCGTGTATGGATGGCCTACTGGGTTCTCCCCATCCCGAACCAGTTTGGCTCACTGTGGGTAAACTTTAACTCACCGCTTCTTTGGGACGTGTTTGCGATCTCGACGTACTTGTCGGTTTCGGTGGTGTTCTGGTACGTCGGACTCATTCCTGACTTCGCTATGGTGCGCGACCGTGCCGTGAATCCGGTTCAGAAGCACATTTACAAGATCCTTTCGTTCGGATGGGGCGGTAAGGCCAAGGCCTGGCAGCGCTTCGAAGAGGTGTCGCTAGTACTCGCCGGTTTGGCGACTCCGCTGGTACTTTCAGTACACACCATCGTATCCATGGACTTTGCGACGTCGGTGATTCCAGGATGGCACACGACCATCTTCCCTCCATACTTCGTTGCGGGTGCGATTTTCTCGGGTTTTGCCATGGTTCAAACCCTACTGCTCATCGTGCGGAAGGTGTTCAAGATGGAGGACTACATCACGGTGCAGCACATCGAAATGATGAACATCGTTATCATGGTGACTGGTTCGATTGTAGGCGTAGCCTACATCACTGAGCTCTTCATTGCTTGGTACAGTGGCGTAGAGTACGAGCAGTACGCGTTCTTGAACCGTGCTACCGGTCCCTACTGGTGGGCTTATTGGTCGATGATGACCTGCAACGTATTCAGCCCGCAGTTCATGTGGTTCAAGAAGCTTCGCACCAACTTGGTGTTCACCTTCGTGATTTCGATTGTCGTGAATATCGGAATGTGGTTTGAGCGCTTCGTCATCATTGTGACTTCGCTGCACCGCGACTACCTGCCTTCGAGCTGGTCGATGTTCTCACCTTCGTTCGTCGATGTGGGCATCTTCGTGGGCACGATCGGATTCTTCTTTGTCCTCTTCTTGCTGTACGCCCGCACCTTCCCGGTAATCGCTCAGGCGGAACTCAAGACCATTTTGAAAACTTCGGGCGAAGCCCAGAAAAAACACCACAGCGACCATGGCGCACACCACTGAGCCTACCCCGGTAGTCCGCGCGTTGTACCACGATGACGACGTGCTCATCTCGGCCGTGAAGGAGATCCGCGCGGCTGGATACAAGATTTCTGAAGTCTACACTCCGTTCCCCGTGCACGGACTCGACAAGGCCATGGGCCTGAAAGAGACGCGCATCGCCATGGCGGCATTTATGTACGGCTTGCTCGGATTGACCGTGGCCGTCACCTTGACGTGGTACATGATGATCAGCGACTGGCCTCAAAACATTGGTGGTAAGCCCAACTACAACTGGGGAATGAACATGCCAGCGTTTGTGCCCATCTTGTTTGAGTTAACCGTGTTCTTCGCGGCCCACTTGATGGTGTGGACCTACCTCGTGATTAACGGTTTGTACCCTGGAGCAGATGCCCAGAATCCAGACCCACGTACCACCGACGACTACTTCATGGTTGAACTTCCCGCGGCTGACGGCCTTGTGGATGTACTCAAGAAGTCTGGTGCTGTTGAAATTGCTGAAGCCTAAGCGATATGCGTATTAATACTCTTCTTTGGGTTGCAGGTAGTGCCGTAGCACTGACCTCGTGCAACTGGGACAAGTCCACTCCGGGCTACACCTACATGGACGACATGT
>JBIPMA010000115.1:0-4479 GCA_044369335.1 Schleiferiaceae bacterium
TACTGCATCGAAAGGCCACGTACAGGGCCTGGTCGTCTTTAAAGATAAAGCCTTCGGTGGCCAGCGGGGCAGGGCTGTTGTAGCCGGGGTTGATCTCCCAGCTGAGCGGTAGGATCAAGGCGCCCGCCCACTCACCCGGAGCCATGCTGCCGTCTACCACGAGCCGGTCGGGTTTGGTGGGAACTTCGTGTTCGGTGACCGAGATGGTCTGGCCGAAGCTTGCGGAACACGCCGCGAGAAAAAGAAAAAGGCCCAGTTTGCGCATGGTGCTGCAAAACTAGGCCTTTCGCCCTAAGGGGCTTACCCCCGTCGCGCCAGCGTATTAAAAGTCGCAGCGCAAGTAGAACACGGGAAAGAGTCCGAGCTGGTACTCTTCGCGAATGCCCTCGTCAATGTCAGGGGTATCGACGTCATCCAAGCCCGGTACATAGGTGAGGGTCAAAATGTTCTTGGCTCCGGTGAGGTTGGAGATGTCAAGGCCAAACTCCCACGCGAGGTTGGGGTAGTTCCACTTGTACCCGAGCTTCAGGTCAAGGCGCTGGTAGGCGCGGTTTTGCACGGTATTGAAGCCGACCTGCTCGAACACGATTTCGCCGGTGCGCAGCGTGGCTTGCTGGTCCACCTTGTCACCGAACCAGCGTCCGCCGATGGTGGTATACTTACCGCCCAAGGTAAATCGGCTGTTGGGGCCCATTTTGAATTCTTTGGCAGCGAGCAGGTTGAACGCGTAGCGTCCGTTGAAGATGGTGTTGCGCAGCACGCCGTCGGAACCGCGGTACTTCGCGTCAAATAGCGAACCGGTGGCCAAGAAGTAGATTCCGCCCGCAAAAAAGCGTTCGGCGGTCAGCTCGAGGCCGTAGTTGCGGCCCGTTCCGGTGTTTTGAAGCGTGTCGGGCCAGATGCGTCCGAATCCGCTGCCCGCATTCACCATGCTGAAGGCGCTTGAACGAACCTCAACGGGAATATCGTACAGGTACTGGTAGTAGGCCTCGATTTTGGTGCGCACGGGCAAGCCCTTGTAGGTGCGCTCCCATCCGCCGGCGACCTGGGCCGACTTCATGAGGCCGATGCGGTCGGGGTTGTGCTCGAGCGGGTCAAAGTTCTGCGTCGTTACAGCATAGTAGTAGAGGTAGGGAGCCTGACCTTGGGCGTGCAGGCCGCTGCCCGCAAAGAAGCGGTCGGTCGCGGTCGCCTGGTAGCTGATGCCCACGCGCGGTTCAACGGGCATGAAGGATTTGCGGTTGACCCCCAGGTAGAGCGACGTAACGCCGGCGGTAAAAGTGGTCTTTTCGTTCAGGCGGCTCTTGTAGCTCACGTAGGGCTGGACCACGGGCCACTGGGTCTGCGTGTTCCACTGTTTGCGCCAGGGCGGGAGGATTCCGGTTACACCGTCAAATTGGCGCACGGAATCTTGGTAGTTCAGCATATAGAGGTCGACGTTGATGCCCGCCTGCAATGTGCTGCGCGTGCTCAGCTTCTTGTTGTACGAGAAGAATCCGTGAATTTTATTCTCTTTAAACGTGTAGTTCAGCATGGTGTCGTTGGCAGTGACGATCCAGCCGAACTGGCCGCCGCCGAGGTCGCCGATTTCGCGCTGCAGCTTGGTGTTGACGGCACGGATCACGGCCGTCGAAGCCGCTACGCCCGCCTTGATGTAGGTGGTTTTGTTGATCGGTTTGCTGTAGTTGATTCCGCCCACAAACATGTCGCTGCCGAAGTACTGGTCGCGGTCGGTCGAACCGTAGCTTTCAAAACCGGAGGTGTCGGTCTGCTCGCTGATCAGGATGTCGATATCGCTCACGCCAAACATGCCCCAGGCGGCGATTTTGCCTCCGTTTTTCCGCGGAAACGTCAGGCGAAAGGCCCCGTCTTGGTAGCGGGGAATGGCGTTGGTTCCGAGGTTGATGTTGAGCGACTGAAAGAGGCTGAGCGTCGAGTAGCGGTAGACGGCCAAACAGCTGGGGGCCTTAGCGCCCTTGCCGAGTGGACCTTCGAGCATGAGCTCGGTTCCGAGCAGGCCGAGCTGCGCGCTGCCTTCAAACTTTTGGTTATTGCCGTCGCGCATTTGCAGGTCAAATACACCCGCGATGGCGTTGCCGTACTCGGCGGGCCAGGCTCCGGTAAAAAAGTCGGAATTCGCGAGGAACTTGTTGTTTAAAATGGTCACGGGGCCGCCGCCGGTGCCGGGAATACTGAAGTGGTTGGGGTTGGGAATGTTGATGCCTTCCATGCGGTAGAGCACGCCCGACGGAGTGTTGCCGCGCACAACGAGGTCGTTGCGCTGGTCGTCAGAGCCCTGAACGCCCGCAAAGTTGGTCGCCATACGAGCGGGTTCGCCGCGGCTTCCCGCGTAGAGGTTGGTCTCTTCAACGCTGAACTGTCGGGCGCTGACCGTCGCCATTTCGTTTTTGGCCTGGCCGGCTGCGGTCGCCGTGACGCTCACTTCTTCGAGGCTGACACTCGATTCCAAAAGTCCGAACTGCAGTACGGCTTCTTTGGCGGAATTCAGTTCAATGGCTTGGTTGCGCGATTCGTAGCCAAACAAGTTGACGACGACGGTTTGGCGTCCGATGGGGACATTGCGCAGGGTGAACTGCCCGTTTTCATCCGTTTGAACCGTTTGATCGCCGACGCGGACCACGGCCCCGGGTAGGGGGTACTTGGAGTCGACGTCAACGACGGTTCCGCGAACCGTTTGAGTCAGAGTTTGGGCACTGAGTTGTAGACTGAGCAAGGCTGCGCCCGCAAAAAGGAGTAGTTTGTTGAATTGCATATGCAACGTTGGGGTGATTTTGTGCATCCAAACTTAGGCAAAGCCGCTGTCAAGGCCGAATCTTTGTACTTAAATTTCTGAATTCATGCAGTTTTTACTAAAGAAGTCGACGCTGTTCGCAGTTCTTGCAGTAGCATTGGGCAGCAGCGCGTGGGCCCAGCGCACATGGACCGCAAGTGGCTTTGTTCGCGACGCGTCTACCGGAGAGGTGCTCATCAGTGCCTACATCTACGACGCGGTCACTGGTCGTTCGACCCAAACCAACGCCTACGGATTCTACAGCTTGACCGTGCAGGGTGACTCAGCCCGGCTTCAGGCGAGCTACCCCACATTTAGCCCTGCGTTGCGCACTGTGCGGCCGGGATCGGGCGCTGCAAAGGCGGATTTACTGCTCACGCCACTTGATGTGCAACTCAATGAGGTCGAGGTTGTTGCCGCCCGTCCTATTCAGGAAGAGGTGCAGATGAGCACGGTTTCGCTCAGTATGAAGTCCGTGAAAAACTTGCCCGTACTGCTTGGCGAGACCGACATTTTGAAAATTATTCAGCTCATGCCCGGTGTGCAAAGCGGAACCGAGGGCACCTCTGGGTTCTACGTCCGCGGCGGCGGTCCCGACCAAAACCTAATGCTAATCGACGGAGTTCCGGTGTACAACGTCAACCACCTCTTCGGATTTTTTAGCGTGTTCAACGCCGACGCCATCAACTCAGTGGACCTGATTAAGGGCGGATTCCCCGCCAACTACGGCGGCCGCCTGTCGAGCGTTCTCGACGTCCGCATGAAAGAGGGCAACCGCAAAGAGTGGAAGGCCACCGGAGCCATTGGGCTGATTTCAAGCAAGCTCACCGTCGAAGGTCCGCTGTGGAAGGACCGCACCTCTGTGCTGCTGAGTGCTCGCCGCACCTACCTCGACGTACTGGCGCAGCCGCTTATCGCGGCCCAGGATCCAAATACCCGCGGCGGATACTACTTCTACGACCTCAACGGCAAGATCAACCACCAGATCAACCGCAACCACCAGATCTACCTGAGCTACTACCAGGGTTTGGACGAGGCCTACGCCCGCACCAGCGATTCCTACGAGTTCAATGGGACGCGCTACACCAATTCAATCGACAACTCGCTGAACTGGGGCAACCAAATCGCCACCGCGCGCTGGTCGTGGGTGATGAGCCCCAAGCTGTTCTCGAACGCCACGGCGACCTACAGCCGCTACCGATTCATCACCGACATCAAAGGTGAGGACCGCGAAGAGTCGCCCACCGGCGCGTTCACAAGCAAGTACGCGATCGCCTACCTCAGCTCGATCGAGGACATCGGGGGCAAGTGGGACTTTGAGTACCGTTGGGACTCCAAAACCACCTTTAAGTGGGGCGCGAGCGTCACCCAGCACACCTTTGAACCGGGCGTCAGCAGCTGGAACTGGAGCGACGGAGGCACGAACCTCGACACCTCATTTGGGTCGACTACCCAGCGCGCCCTCGACCAAGTCGCGTACGGCCTTGTCGACATCGCGCTGAACGACCGCCTGCGCGTCAATGCCGGATTTCACGCCAACGGTTTTAATGTCGGAACCAAGAACTACCTCAGTGTTCAGCCCCGCATCTCGGCGCGCTACCTCGTCAGCGAGCGCGGATCGATCAAGTGGAGCTACGTGCAGATGGCGCAGTTCCTGCACCTGTTGGCCAACCAGACCATCGGGTTGC
>JBIPMA010000253.1:0-5300 GCA_044369335.1 Schleiferiaceae bacterium
TCTAGTCTCTTCATATTCTTCTTGACTGAATTGGTCAAGCTCATCAAATAGCATATATGAGTAGTTTTCAATTCCCTTTGCGCTATCCTCACTATCTAATCCTTTAAACTTAATGTGTGCTTTTGCTGCTCTGAACTCTTTATCCATTACGTTTATCGCAGCTTCTACTTTTGTGGTACGCCTTGCCTTCTTAAACGTGCTTATTAGCGTCTCATTCATTCTATCCGATACTTTCCTAAAGGCTAGGGTATTCTTTCCGTACACCGCCGCTTTAATCAATGCGAATTGTGCAACCGTATAAGTTTTGGTTGATGACTTACCGCCATAAATGTAAACGTGCTTTATATTCGGATATTTAGTTTCAATATCCCAAAGTATGTGGAATAGTGGATTAAACCACTTATTATCGAATTGAACTTTATTAATGTGCATATTTATGACCTATCCACAAACTCTGCTGCTAGTCCTATCATTTCATGAGTATTCTTTTGCTCTACCTGTTTAGGTGATTCCCAACCTCCTATCTTAGCCATAAACTCTGCGGACTTAGTATCGCCCTGTAATGCTTTTTCAACTTGCTTATAAATGATTTCAGCTTCCATTGAGAACTCAAACTCACCATTAATAGTATTCTTTTTGCTCGCTATCTGCTCACCTATGAATACTAATGCGTCTTTAATGGTCTTTATTTTCTTTTTACCAGCTGATTTATTCTCTGGTGAAGGTTGGTAGTCTTTTGAGAATTTAACCCCCTTACCTTTAAGATTATCAATTTTTGCCATAGCTCGTTTATTGCTCGTTTAGCGACACTTTTTGTCGTTTAGTAATATTATGTTCGTACTGTTCTATTTTCCTATTTAGATACCATTGTGCTTTCCTCAAATCTTCCAACTCATTACCTTTCTTATCTGCCCTTAGAATGTACTTTAACACATTGCCTAAGTGAAAGTCTAGGTTATAGTGTTCGATTACCTTTATAGCTTCATAGGTATTATCTCCTCCGTAATGTTTAGGGTGATGTATTGATTCTGACATTGGTTTTTATTTGAGCGTGGAAGTTGACTCGAACACTATCTATTGACTGGAATGTCAATTGCTTTTCCATTTAAGCTACCCACGCATTTATATTTCTTTTTTTGGATATGGTTTACTTAATAATTTACACAAAGGTATTAAACTTTTGTCAAGTGGGTATATGTATTTGTACTTTGGTTTTGGATAAAAAACTTTAGGTTCTCTACCAAGCAATTTTCTTGCAGCACTAATATTGCCGCCCATTGACTTATTGTGTTTTCCCTCAATAATTGGGGGACTTTTTACTTCTCCTAAAAAATACCAATTTGTAGCCTGATATATTACACCAATATGTCCTTGCTCTTGGTCAGCATAACTAACAATTAATTTAACAAGCGGCAAGTCTTTTTTTATTAATTTCAATGAAATTGCCAGTACTTCACTTGTTTTGCTTTGCTTTCCGTTTAATGCCATCCTAACAAATTCAATAACTTGCCCTTGTTTAAGATTGTACTTCATTGCTATTTTAGGACTCGCTCCAGTACCAAACAAAGAAACCCCGCACCATTCATTTTTTTCATTGAAAACCGAATAGCCAAAAACGTTAACTGGTACTGTTTTTGAATAGTGAAAATTTAAACATGCATATTTTATAGCTTTACCAGATGCTTTTTCTAATCTCATAATTCACCTGCACTTACTGAAAAATAAGCTCCATTATATTTTCTATCTAATAGTTCTTGTATATCTATCTCAGCTTTTTGAAGTTGTTCAGGACTTTTAAAAGTGATTTTCATAGTAGCTGGTTTATTCTTGTCTTCACCTATTAAATCTTCTTCACTTGGTTCAGCTTCTATATGTTCACTCACTACATTTACGCTTTCAATGTTAACCTCTTCAATACTAATTTGCTCAACTTCTAAAAACTCGATAAGGTATTCTTCTGCGAATGGATTAGACTTCTGATTGAACACTGATACTAGAATTGATATAGCTTCTTTACGGTCTTTAGCTTCGATTTCAACGGCGTTTAGTTCCTTTGGTACTTTATGACCTTCTGCTATTAGTTCGTTTAATACGTCTAACCTATGGTGGCCGTCGATGCAGTAATACTGACCTTCACTTTCCCATACATAAAAGGGTAATGAAAATCCGTACTTTAATAAGGACTTTTTAAGATGCTGAGTATTGTACGGTAGCTTTATTCCATCTGGTTGCAACGCTTTAATCTTTTGCCAGTCTATCTTAATTGATTGCTTTATCCTATCCTTCATTTATTTTTTCGTTTATCCATTTAGTGTAGTAATATGCGAACTGTTCATAGGTCAATCTATATTTTGCCAGAGGACTTGACATATATTGGTGATGTAAAACCTCTAATGGAACTCCATTCATAAAGCAAAATTAATCAATTTTTCTTAATTGGTCATAGATTTCACGTTGCATTCTCATTTTATTTTCAGATACTAACCGCTTTTTTACTTCAACAATAATAGCCATCTTATCAAAGTCAGTTAAATCTGCCTCGTCTAAAATGGCTAGTATCTTTTCGGCTAATTCAAATTTATCCATTTGCTTTGCTAAATGACTTCAATAACCTAGTCACTTTGGGTTTATCCTTTGCCATTAATGAATAGTTAAGATAGGTTACAGGCTCACCATATCTATTTTTAGAGCTTACTTTTTCTCTTTTGAGTGTTATTTCAAAAGGCTGCTCAATTTTGCGGATAATCTCTCGACTGGCGTTTGAATATCCGAAGTCTTTCATAATTGTTTTGCAGTTTAGGACTTTGCCTTCTAATAGGCTTTGTAATAATTTGATTGTGCTTTTCATTCTTTTATAGTTTAATGGGTTAATTTATTCATATATTACTGATTAATCATATCTAAAGCGTCAATTTGTCTATTCCTTTCAATACGTAATACATAATCCGCAAAAGAAACTCCATGTATATAATTTTCGTTACTCTCTACTGCGTCTTCATATTGGTGTTGTAGTTCGTCTATCCATTCAAAATTTTCTACTAATGTAGGATAATGGTCTTTCCAATTCATTTCTTTTTGGATTTCAGTATTGTTTTCGGCATAATGTACCAATCCTAATACTTCCAATGTTTGTTCTGGTGTTAAATTTGTTAAGTTCATTCTTTTATAATTTAGTTGGTTAATTTATTCATATATGACCGCCATAGAGTCATTTAATACTATCGGGCACCATTTGCCCTTATATCTTAAGAATCCGTCGGCAGTTACTGAGCTATCCTTTTGTTTAAATTCAAAGTATAGTTTTTCTGTTGACCTAGTAGAGTCAGTTGGTGGTATAAGGTAGGCTATCATTAAGGCAAAGATAATCAAACCCAATAAAATGTATTTACTCATATATTTATTTTAAAGTTACAAATTGAATTAATAGGCTCAAACGCTCCGAAACTTACTATCCTGTTAATATATTGCTTATCTATATTCCATTGCTGGTATCGCGCGCATTCGTGCCTTATTTCGCATTCTGTATTTGAACACCTAGCAATATCTAGTGCAATCAAATCTTTTAGCGGATATACTAGTAACCCCTCACCGCCTTCTGGACAATTATCTATTGACATATTTTTTTTTCGTTTACTGGTTTTATCTCCTTACCAACTCTCGCCATAAATATTATAGTCTTATCATGCGCTAGACCTGCTGTGTGAAATAGCTCCACATTGGATTCAATTTCTTTTACAGCTCCCTTCAATCGACTTGGATTTAATATCATAGCTTTGCACTTTATAACTGGCTCAATAGGCATTTTTTTATGAAAGCGGTATTGTTCAAAGTCCATTAGAAAGGTGTCTTATCTTCTGACTTAAATTCTTGTTTTGGTGCTATTGGATACTCTTTTGCTTTTGAAAATACGACCTTACCGTTCCCTACATAAGTGCGAGACGCTTTACTTTCTCTTTCCTCTTTGGTTTGGGTTATCCATGCAGAGCAATTGTTTCCATAATTGTCTACTTTCTCGTTAACTGAAATAGTGATTGACTTTTTTTCTTCTTTTAAATACAGGTTTATTAACATTTGATTATTTGTTTAATGATTGAATAAATTTTTTGATAAGTTCAATTTCAGCAGCTCTGATTTTGTAGTCCATATAGTTTGGATTGGACATTGACTGCAGCCTTTCCAATATATGTAGCTCCTTTATCCATTTGTCTGTTGTGTTCATTTTTTAATTTATTAATTAAAATTTGATTTATATTCAGACAAATATACAAAATTAGTGACTTTTGGTCTTATTTTATTTTTACGCAATAAATAGTTACTCATTGTGCCTATTTGCATATTATTTTTAATTGCCGCCTCACTACATGAACTATAAATTTCTTTAGTATTTAAGTCTATAACAGGCTTCTTTTTGTATTCATTTGTAAGTGGCTTTGATTCTTTTTTAGGCTTTATTTCTTTTGCTTTTTTTGCTTCTTCCCTTAATTGTGTTTTATATTGAGCGTCTTTTCTCCTTTGTATCCAGTCAGCAGCAGTCATTTTTTTACGCTTATTGACTGTATATGTTTTAGGTCTATTAAGGATTGGTATATTCTCAATATAATATATTCGCTCTCCTTTTACTTTCTCATAGGTAAATGGATTTTGACTTGTTATAGCGTCAGCCCAAGTCTTATACGCTCCGTTTATTAGTCTTACTTTTTTTTCAGATGGACATTCTATAGAGTTGGCAAATGCTAACATCTTAGTTAGTAGTTGGTCAGGGGTTAATTTAATTTTTGAATTATTCATTTGTGATTAATTTTAGTAAGTGATTAAAAAAAGAAGGTCGCTAGGCTTTGCACCTAGCCGACCCTCCAAAGAGAATTAATCACAAAACTCTGTTCTGTTGCAAATATATTGATTATTAATTAAACTGTCTTTGTATTCTAATATTTCATAGAGTCCGTCTATGGTTTCCTTTTGGTCTTTTATGAATATTTTTAGTTCGTCTCGTTGTTTTGCTACGTCAAATGTCGTGCAAATCCAAATAATATTGGATAAAACTAATGCGGTTATCAATAGCCAATAGTGTAATGGTTCTAACTTTTTCATGTGATTAATTTATTTTTTGGTTATGTAAAATTCGTTATCAAATCTAAATACTTCGCTATCGTTGTTCACCCAATAATCTTTTAGAGACTTATAGTAAACGCCATTTTTAAGCTGATTATAGAAAAACTCCATCTCATCCAATATGGTAGCGTTTGCCATCTGCTGATAAGCCATATTTATCATAGGGTGGTATTGTTCAGCCTTAGTCA
>JBIPMA010000252.1:0-9436 GCA_044369335.1 Schleiferiaceae bacterium
CATCTTTGCTTATTTCATGAATGTAAAAACGGTCTTCTAATGGGAACGGATATTCAGTCCAATCATCTTGTCCGAATTTCTCTGGCTTAGTTAGGTAGTTAATTAGATAGGCTTTGTCAACTTTCAATGCTAGCATCTGAGTTTGAACTTGGTAGTTATATGCTTTCGATATTTTGGAGTTTTGCTCTAAAAATCCTTTGATTGAGTATTGACATTTAGCGTCCCCTGTCCAAACACCTTCCTCGTAAGCGTCTGGAGTTGCACTCAAATAGTCATTTACTTTGAATGATTCCTGTCTGCCTGTCTCAAAATTAAAGTTATGCTGACCGCCTTTTTCTTGTATCAATATATCTAAGGCTGCGGATTCGTTATTTATACCGTGATACATAGCGCTGGTCGTTATATCTGGTTTGCAGTCTACTAGACCTAATGCTATTTCATAAATATAACTTAGCCTAGTAGCTCCAGTACCTTCGGCGCATAACTTTGAAACGCCACTTGCTGAGAATCTGCCTTTATTTTCCATTAAGTTCTAATTTACGTTTAGTGAACTTCTCTATTGTAGCTGCATCTTTTGGATTAACCTCGCTGAATAACTTAGTTAGGTCGCCTTGAGTTTTGCAGCCTAATAATCTGTTATCTACGTCTATTTTTGGTCTATTGTCCTGACTATCGAAGTCTAGATTATTGTCAGTAATACCGAAAGCTGATGTTTTTAAATACCTTTCCGTATAAGTTACGCACCCACCTAGCTGCTGTGCTATATTTGTAGCTTTTATTTCAGGTATTGCAGTAGCCATTTCAAAGTTTAAACTATCGCCAGTTTCTAAGTCAAAAATAGTAAGCACTCCAAAAACTCCCAATTCGTTTCTTTTTAAATCAAACTTTGTCATCAGTTGGTTACTATTGCAAACCGACTGGACAAGGTATTCAATTTGACTAGGCGTGAAATACTCATAATTTGAGTAAGTGTTTTTGCCTTCCTTTTTTAGTTTGGATTCTTTGATTTCTTTTTTAGCCTGAGCTATCTTTTTTACAAGTTCTTTCATTTGTTAATTGGTTTTATTGTGATTAATTACTTTTTCGATTCTGACTGTCAACCATAATGGCATTGACTTTTGATTTTCTTTGCGCTCAAAATACTCTTGAATGTCTTCTAGTAGTTCTAGTTTTTGGCATGGCTTGTCAGCTGGTTTATACTTATCTATGATAGATTGTGCGCTATCCATAAGGCTATCTAGTTCGGGTAAAGTTTGATTAAATACGTTCATGTCTTTTATTTTTAAAGGTTATCTATAATCTGTATCGTCCTTTCCGTTATATTCTGAATCAAAGGTCAAGCCTTCAAAGAAATTAGTTAACTTATCAAGTTCAGTAACTAGGTCTATTGAATCCATATCTATAAAATGAAATGTAGTTAGCTCGATAATGTCATCGCATTCGTCTTCGTCATGACCGTAATTGGTTAACCCAGCTACATAATTAACTATAAGTTTGACTCTGCTATCAGTCTCTGCGGACACTGCTATAATAGTAGGTTCTGCTTTCCAGTCAGTTTCTGATGTAATTAATGATGCTAAGGCGTAACCGTATGCAGTCGCTTCTAAATTGTTTGTGAAATTTTTTAACATGATTATTTATTTAGTTTGTGATTAATTTTTATTTTGTCATTAATTGATTAAGTCTATATGCTTCCAATTTGTCAAACTTTGCAGCAAATACGCCAGAAACCCAAACAAACCCATTTTCAAATTTTTGGATTTCATTTACAGGTACTATCATTCCGCTTGAAGTAAGTGCTATTTTGTTGTCATTAAATTCTACTGCCATAAGTTTTACTGACTTTGACTCTATTAATGCTTTTTCTCGTGCTTGAAATTTTTGAAGTAAGTTCATGTGATTAATTTTAGTTTGTGATTAATTATGGTGCAAAGATATATCAACTTTAAATATATGCAAGTTAAAAAAACTTAAATATATATAAGTTGTTGATTTATAATAAGATAAAACTAAAAATATTTTATTTAGCCAATAGAAAAAAGTTCTTTTTATGCTCTTTTGGGTTGATTTTAAGGTCAATTTCTATGCCGAGAAACTCGCAAATAGTCAAAGTATCTTCTAAACTTATATTGACTTCACCATATAAATATCGGTGTGTAGTCGGCTCTGATTTTCCTATGAGTTTAGCTAACTGAGCTACGGTATAGCCTTGCTTTTGGCGCTCTTTTAATATTGTTTCTAGTATCATTTATTGTTTATGTATTCGTTAACTGTATTTTGAAATTCACTAAACGTATAGCAGATAGTGTACTTGTAATTAAATATTTTGCACTTGCGCTCAAATAGCTTTTGCGAGTCTGACTGCCGACCTTTCTCATACTTCATTTCAATAAATAGTCCGTTATGCTCTTTATTCCCATACATTAGAAACAAATCTGCAACGCCTGACATAGTACCTTCAGCTTTTAATATCTTGGCTTCTATCAAAGTTCTGCGACCTCCGTTGGGAATGGAGAATAAAATGTACATTGGATATTGAAGTTTAAACCAATTCACGCAGGCTATCTGTAATTTACTTTCATTGTGCTTCATTTGTCTAATCTATTTAATGAATATCCGTTTTCTTTTGCCCATAACGGCTCTAATTCTATTTTACTATGGCATTCTCTGCATACTCCTAAAAAGTATCTAGTATCGGTCAATAGTTTGCCTATTCTGCCTTTTTTGTGGTGTACTTCCGTTGGCAATTCTTTGCAGCTATTAACTTGACAAAACATTAATGATTGCAAAAATACTTTTCTAACTTTCAAATACTCTTTATTTTCACTACTTCGCTTATCACTTACTTTTTTAATAGGCTCAGGACTTTCAAACCATGAATAAAAACACTTGCAGCCGCTTGTACCTAATCCGTATTTTGAAAAATAGACTTTCATACCACCACGCTCTGCATATTCTAATGGCTTTCCGCATCCACTAAATTTAGCTTTTCCAGTTCCTTTACAGACTTTCATTTATCAGTATTTATCATCATTTAGTTTTAATTTGTTTTACAAAAAGTTCGTAAATCTGAGAGTTAGGTGCAAGTGCTACATTAGTGCTTCGTATCAAACTTTCCTGTTCAAAAATTTTAAATAAAAAGCCACCGCACTTTTGTTTTTTCAAAACAATTTAGGTTCTAAGTATTTGTCTTTAATCTCATAACTTGTATCATAATTTTCGTTTTGTCCTTTTGGGTATGGGTAAATAATAAAATGATTTTTAATTATTTTAGTATTGTGCTTTCTAAAATTCTTATATCCAACCACATAAAAATATCTATGCTTTCTTTCTTGCTTTACTATTTCTCCACCATTTTTCACCCAATTTTCATTTTTAGTTAACTTGCTATCAATATCAAAATTCAAGGCAATCATATTTTCGGGTATATGTCTTTCGTGATATTCTTTACCATTAAAAAAGAACTTATTTACTCCTCTTTTGTCTTTTTGGTTTACCCTTCCAACACCCGTGTAAATCCAATTTGTCGCTTGATAAATATAACCATTATGTTTTTGGTTTGCATCTGAATATGAAACAATAACTTTATTACCAAGCATTCTTAAACATTGTGATACAAAAAAACTTAGTGAGTTCTTTTCTAACCCATCATTTGTAATCAATCTATTTAATTCGCAGTAAGTTCCTTTATCAAATAGTTTACTAAAAAATGGTGTTGGTGGCATACCAAAGGTGCATACTCCAATTATTTCTTCTCCATCAACAAGGGCAAAAGATTTCATTACATTACACTTTCTTTTAGCGTAGTGCTTATTCAATAACCACTCTTCGGTTTTCTTTGATGGTACTTCAATCACTTTATATTTATTTAAAATTCCCAAGCTTTTTTTTATTTAAAATTTTTGTTTCGTTCTTCGTATCAAGTTTATCCTAAATTAACCGCACCAGCAGGTAACAGCACCTATACGCAATTTTGCCACCGCACAAAGCCGCAAAACGTTATATTCTATTTTATAAACCTATTCTTTTCCTGTCTAATCTGCCAATACAGCTGAGTGAATAAGGTCATTATACGTCTATTAGAGTTCGCTAGTGTCTTTGTTTCTCCGTTCATGTCCTGTTCGTCTATTATGTTATTAACAGCGTCAAAGTCGGTATCATTAAGTAGCTTTATTTGCTCGATTATTTCTTTTATTTTTAATTCCATTGTTTTGTTTTAATCAATTTTTAATCCTTCATCGTTTAGAAGTTCATGTAGTTTTTGTCGAACCTCTTCTATAGCTTTGTAAGCGTCATCTGATAATGCTTCATGCTTTAATCTATTGCGTAAGTACTGGCTATAATCCCAAACTATACTATGCCACTTACTAGCATTAATACATAACTCTAATTCGTGCTGCTCCTCAATAGTGTTAAATTCAATCGTTACTTTTGCCATTTTTTATTTTTTATGGGTATTCGCAATGTTGTAGTTATATTTTCTCTATTTCGGTTTTAACTTCTAAGTAAAGATTATAAATATCATCATTTGCGTAATATGCTACCCTTAATATTTCAATAACTGCAATCAAAGCACATTGTTTGGCAGTGTATTCGTCAATATGACCCTGATAACAATTTAACATTTTATCTACTAATTCTTCTGCTTTTTCTTTTGCCGTCATCGTGATTAATTTTTACAAAGTTAGTGTTTATTTATTTGTTGTAAGTTAAAAATACTTTAATCGTTAAACGGGTTACTAGGTGTTAAATCTATTTCGTTTACTCTCAAAATTGTAGCTAATGAATCCAATCCACTAAACTTAAATCGCCTTGACTTCCAATCATATTCAAATAGTGAAGTTCCTTTTTTGCCTACTTGCTTTTGACGTTTAATCTTTAATGCTTTAAACTCACATTGGGCATTGCTAGGGTCTGAACTTGCAAGCGGTCTATGATATACGTAAATATTGTCCATTTTATTATTCCACATTGCACCGCCTGCTAAATCGTAAACGTCAGGACATGGATAGTCATTTGCTCCATACTTTTGCATTGCTTTAGGGTGTGCAACTATTAATCCGAATACATTGTTTTGAACGCTGAATTTTTTATACTTAGATAGGAACTCAGATAAGTATCTATCATCTCTGCCATTCTTAGAATCATAATCGTTATGTAATTGATTAAATGGGTCAATCACCACTCCATCTATTTTTTCCTTTATAATCAATTCTAAAAAACGCTCTTGTATGTATTCAGGCGTTGGGTCATTGTCAATTGGATAAACATTAAAAAAATGTTTACTTACTAAATCATAGGCATTCTCATAAGTGTAACGACCTACTCTATTTGTATTCTCAGGCTTTGTGCTTGCGCCTACTAATATTTCAACAAAGTCATCATAAAACTCCTCTGCAGGTTGATTCTCCGGACTGAATATTGCGAACTTTTCTTTAAATACAATTGCACGAATCAAAAGTATGTATATTAACATAGTTGTTTTTCCCATATTACCATGACCTGTAAACAAAGTTATTTCGCCTCGTTTCATTTTATAGCGTTCGTCAATCTCAGCTATTCCAATAGGGTCAAGTTTCTCATATCCTTTGTCATATAAGTCCATTGCTTTGTCCTTAACGTCAATTCCATATATAACGTCTTTAGGCTTAATGGATAAATCATAAATAGATAAATCAATCTCTATTTCTTTTTTGCTTACCTTATCAATTAGTATTGTATTTTCAAATTGAGCATTTCCAAACTTATTGCACTTATATGCTGACCTAATTGCTTGCCTTGCCTCAGTATCTGTGAAGTCTGAGCCTGTACTAACTTGACTTAATATTAAACTCTCGGCAGATTCTTGATGTATTCCAAAACGTGAACACGCTCCAGCCAACTTAAATATAAACAAATTACGCTCACCACTTCTAAACGCATCGCCTTTATTGGTTAGCCATTTCATAATATTATTGAATGTCTCATTTTCACTATCTATTCCTTTTGTCTGCTCTATACGCTCAACCTTTTTAATAGTTTTAAATATTTGAGCATCTCGATTAATGTATATCTCAGGGTCATAGCTTTCATAACATACCCTCGATTCATTAACTCCAGACTTATCAACCATTGGAAATATATCTGCAATAGCTCCGAAGTGTTCACGGTGTTTTTTTGGATTAGCAATTCTAAATAATGCTTTCAAACCATCTCCACTTGGTGAAACCCAGCAAGCATAGCAATAAGGATTTGATATTATTTCAGTTTGAAAGTCTCTAAGGTTTTCCAACTTATCAAAATCTAATACTATAAATCCAGAATTTTGAATGCAAGTTGTATCTGTTCGGTCTCCGTACTTCCCACTAAACACCACACAAGGCAAATCACGTTTTAGCTTATCTCGCTTTTCCTTGTCTAAGGTTGCACGAATAGCCTCTACTTTTTCTTTTGACTTGCCAGTGTCTATCCTTTCTAATAACTTATCAATTGATAAATAGTGTGGATTCTTAGTGTCATAAATGTTTTTATAAATTGTTGCTATCATTCTGGGAGTAAATATTTAGAATCGTATTTGTTTTGACGTACTACGTCGTTATGTTCTTTATGTGTTCTTAAATCTTGTTTTATCATGCTCATCGAACTATTAAACCAGCTTTCTAATTTAGGGTCAGTGTGATTAAATTTAGGTTTTTTGTCGATAGCGTCAAATACCCAACGCCGCAAAGTTAAATTATGATTTTTATATTCTTTGAATTGTTTTGGTTTTTCCAATCCCCAATCAGATAGGAAGTCAATAGCTTGGTTTGCTTTTTCTTTTGAATAATCCTCACAAAGTTTTTGATATTCAGATTCAGATAAAACTATGTTTGAATTTTTACCATGCCTATTCTTTATTTCTTCTCCTTCTTCTTCTTTCTTTCCTTCTTCTATTGGTGTCGTTTGAAATTCGTCTGCGTTTCGTTTGCGTTTCGTTTGCGTTTCGTCTGCGTTTCGCTCACCTTGATAAGTCTCATAATTACAAACAGTTAAGTGTGTCGTTATGTTATCAGATTTTACATCAATCATTTTGTCTTTTTGTAGCAAGTCTATGAAACGCCTTACAGCACTCTTATCCCAACCCCAACGATTTGACCAAGTCTCCATTGAATTTATACTTTGACCTCTCTTGACTTCGTATATTTTTCCTTTAATTATTGTCTTATTATCTGCAAAATTAGCTTGCATAATTATATCTATCCAAGCCTCTAATTTAGAGAATTTTCTACGCTCAGTATAAATCCAATGAGATTGAATTGACCTATTTAATTTAATCCAGCCAATCATATACTAATATTTTTTAGCGTGATTTAAAATCTTAATTATATAATCAAACTCATATTCATTAAAATTAAACCCTACAATATATTTGCCATTTCCATCATAAATTCTTTTAGTTAAAATGCCATTATTAGAAATAAACATAATTCTTGAACCATCTGTCCACCCTTTAGATTTATATATTCTTATATCTTTAAAGTCAATATCATTTTTTATATTTTCAACTTCTTTGTGACAATGTTCACACAATGAAACTAGGTTTTCAATTGGCTCTTCCCAAGCAAATTCTGCAGTATATTCAATGTGGTGTACGTGCAAAGTAGTTTCGCTATCTTTACATAATTTACAAGTAAATTTATCTCTATTTAATACCTGTAATCTTTTCTTTTGCCATTTAGGACTTTTTAATTGTTCTTTGTAGTTCATTATGTAGCTTTTTATAAAAAGGGCGTGTCGTGGATAAGCTACTAACCCCGATAGCGAAACTATCGTTACCTACGCCCTGTATTGTTTGAGTAAATTTGTTCATTATTGGTAGCTTTTATGAAGGCAAATATAATACTTATTTTTTAAATTGTTTAATTTATTTTTAGTATCTGAGATTTACCTTTTCACGTCTTCGATAATTGTATATTTCTTCTATTAAGGAAACGTACTGGTTTACATCATTGCAAACTTGTAATGCTGTTGGTTGTGTTTTTAACTTCTGTAAAAATTCGGTAAATTCAAATTGCGGTTTTTTAAATAAACGAACCATTGCAAATACAAACCACCTCATTTTGTATTGTGGGAAATAAGCACCGCAAAAATGAAGTTTATCCATTGTGGATTCAGCTTCTTTTAAGTTTTTTATTTTAAATTGCCCTGAGTTAAAAGTTTTAACCATATCTCCACTATCTGCGCCAGATAATAAATACATTGCTATCTGAGTATTTATATCGTGTTTTTCTATGAAATTTTTAAACTCTAAATATTCAGTATATCCCAAATTACAATACCCTTCTAAATAATCAGCAGTTGTCCAATTTTTAGAGTTTTGGTTTAAAATGTGTACTTCATTTAATCCATATCCCTTGCAAACTACATAATGTAAAGGAAGTTTTAATTCTTGAATAACATCAAATCTATGCTGACCATCAATAATTTCATACTTTTCATTTACAATAATTATCGTAAATAAGTAAGTTTCTGCCATTGATTTCTTTAGCCTATTAATGTGCAGTAAATTCTTATTTCTGTTACCTTCTATTGGCTTAAATAAAAAGTAATCTGTTGTTGTGTGAACTTGGTTAGTAACCATTGGTTCTTTAATTGAATTATTCATTTTTTTATATGGGTTTTATAACTCCGCCCAGAAGTTTATTTTAATTTATTTTTTCTTCTATCTCTAAACTTCTTTCAAACTCTAAGCAATTAGATTCAGACATTAATAGCATCGAGTTTACCACGCTCATAATAGCGAATATTTTCTCATTAGAGAGGTCTTCAAATACTTCGTCATACTTTATACCTTTGGCTGCAAATTCTCGCTTTATATTCAGTTTAAATGCGTTTATTTGATTACTGATTTCACGAGCTTTTAGAAGGTGGCGTTTGTCTACTAGATTTTTGTCTATATAGTCCACCTCCATTTTGAATATGTCGGCATAGAAAAATAGTTTATAGAATCGGAAGAAGCTATTAGTAAGTAAGTCCATTAGAATAGTTTAACTTTAAGAAAGTATATACTTAAGCTCTTCAATTACTGCATCTTCATTTATAGTGTATGTAGATATGAGTTTATTAGCAGCTATGCAATTTGATAAGATAGATATATTTTCATTTCTATTAAAGTTAATCATATCAACACCATGCGTAGATAATTTTCCAGCTATTTTTTTGATTAATTCTTTTGTGTGATTCATTTTAATTGTTTTTGTGATTAATGTATGCAAATATACAACTATCTATATAGTTGAAAGTTAAAAATATTAAAATGTAGTATTTACTAGGCTTTCAGAGCGTTATTTTTGAAAATAAATAGCGTATTTCTGAACCAATGCGCCTTGTCTTCAATAACTAACCTAGCTTTTTCGGTCTCTTTTTCTAGTAATTTAAACCCTCGCTTTTCAAATTCAGGTATAATTTCATTATTGTC
>JBIPMA010000008.1:0-12655 GCA_044369335.1 Schleiferiaceae bacterium
ATTCAATGGAACGGTTCAAATCCTCGGACCGCGGACTTTGTGGACGTGGCCATTGAGGCCGAACTCAAGCCTGGAGACCGCATCGTCACTGACGCACGCTCAAGCGTGTTCCCCGCCGGATGGCTTGTCGGAACCGTGGAATCAGTCACCGTCGACAGCCTACAGTTTACCCTTACGGCTTCAATTCGACTGGCCGCCGACCTGCAGCGCCAGCAAGTTGTGCTCGCCGCAGTGAATCTGCACCAACCTGAACGAGATAGTATCGCACCATGACCCGACCTGGACCTTGGATCGTTTTTTCATTTTGGGTGCTGCTTGCTCAAATCGTGCTCTTGAGCCAAATCGAAGTAGGCGGTTACCTCAGCCCGTACCTCTATCCGCTCGTGCTCGTACTTGCCCCGGCTAACTTCAACCGGCTTGGACTTCTGGCCATTGGTGCGGTCCTCGGATTGGGCATAGATCTTCACGAAGGGAGTGGCGGTCTTCACATGATGGCAAGTTCGCTACTCGCCTATGTGCGCCCTTGGATTCTCAACGGAATCGTTCCGCGCGCCGCCGAGGAGCAGCTCTCGTTTGTGCCCCAAGATTTGGGACTCGGGAAGTGGACCACCTTGATACTGCTCACGCTGGGCATCCACCACCTTTGGCTGTTTGTTTGGGCAAGCCACGGCACCCATATTTTCAGCCTCGTTATCGGCCGAAGTCTGCTCAACGTAGTGGTCAGCGCCGCGTTATCCACTGCGGTGGCGTGGTTCATACCCAAATCGCAGCAAGGATGAACCGGAGTCGAATACTACCCCTCGGCGTCCTTGCCGTCCTTGTACTCTTTGTACTTCGACTCATCAACATTCAGCTCATTGATACCCGCTACACGCTTGACGCGGCCAACAATGCGCAGCGAATTGAAAAAATTTATGCTCCGCGTGGATTGATGCGGGACCGCAACGGAACGGTGCTTGCCACCAACCAAATCGCCTACGATGTCGAAGTCATTGCGAGCCGGCTTACACACCTCGATACCGCCGCACTCGCTCGTGTCTTGGGTGAGCCATTGGGGGCCGTACGAAAGCAGCTTAAAAAAGCCCTAATTCAAGGTAGGTACCGCCCGTTCCCCATTCTAAGGGGTCTGACGGTCAAAGACTACGCATCGATTCAAGAGCAGATTGCAATGTTTGAGGGCGTACAGCTCCGCAAGCGCAGCTTTCGCAAGTATCCGATGCCCATTGGGGGCAACGTAATGGGCTATGTGGGTGAAGTCAACGACTACCTTATGACGCGCCACCCTGAGTACGACCTTGGCGACTACCTCGGAATTTCAGGGATTGAAGCTTCGTATGAAACGGAGCTCCGTGGCGTAGCGGGCAAACGCTACATCACCGTGGACAACCGAAACCGGGACGTGGGCTCTTTTGCCGAAGGCCGCTACGACGAACAACCGGTAATGGGAGCAGAGCTTCAGCTCACCTTAGATGCCGAACTCCAAGCACTCGCTGAAGAGCTGATGCGGGGAAAAAGAGGCAGCATTGTCGCCATTGAGCCCTCCACTGGAGAGATTTTAGCCCTCGTGTCATCACCAGCCTACGACCCCAATGCACTTGTGGGGCGCTACCGGTCCCGTAACTACACAATTTTATACCGAGATTCTATAAATAAACCCCTGTACGACCGAGCGGTACTTGCTGAATACCCACCTGGCTCTCCGTTCAAGATATTAAACGCCTTGATCGCGCTGCAAGAAGGTGTCGTCCAAGAAGAAACCCAGTATACCTGTGTCGACGGCTACCATTTTGGGTCACTTCACGTGGGGTGCCACTGCAAGGCGGGGACTTTGGACCTTCGCGGATCTATTGCCAAGAGCTGCAACAACTACCACTGCCAAATCTTTAAGCGGGTACTTGACAAGTACCCCACAGCGAGCCAAGGCATCGACGTGTGGAGTGACCACGTCAAGAGTTTTGGACTTGGTGACTTTTTGGGTGTTGATCTACCCACCGGCCGCAAAGGTTTCGTGCCAACGGGGCCCTACTTCAATAAAGTATACCGAACGGACCGTTGGAAGTCGCCAACCGTGATTTCACTCGCCATTGGTCAAGGTGAGTTGCTCGTAACTCCTATTCAGCTCGCCAATATGACCGCGGCCGTAGCCAACCGGGGATGGTGGATTCGACCCCACCTCGTGCGAAGCATTGACGGCAATCCGAATCCGAATGCGGAATTTTCAGAAGTTCACCGCACGAGCATTGATCCGCAGAACTTCGAAGTGATCATCGCCGGGATGAATGATGTATTCGAATCTGGAACCGCCCGCGCCTCTCGCCTCGAAGGCCTACTCATGGCGGGCAAAACAGGAACCGCACAAAATCCGCACGGCCAAGACCACTCGATCTTTACCGCATTCGCTCCATTGGACAAACCTCAAATCGCGCTCGCCATTATTGTAGAAAACGGCTACTGGGGATCGCGCTGGGCTGCTCCGATTGCGAGTCTAATGATGGAATCCTACCTCAACGACACTATTACCCGCCCTGATTTGTACCGTAGAATGGTCGAAGGTAGTCTTACTGGTGAATATAGAGTGAATCAAGTAGAAACAGAACTTCCCCCGTACTGATGCAGCGTCAACCTACTACCGCGCCGCTTGTCGGCCGTTTGGACCGCCTTAGTGTCGGACTCGTCGTCTTTCTCGTGTTGTTCGGATGGGTCAATATTTTTGCCACCGTCAGCCCCATTGACGATACCTGGGCATGGAGTTGGTCCAACGAGGCCGGAAAGCAATTGGGCTTCATCGGGCTCGCCGGAGTTTTGGTACTGTTAGTGCTGCTTTCGGATGCACGCCTGTTTGAAGTGCTCTCTTGGGCCGTATACGCCCTATCAATAGTGCTTTTGCTCGCCGTACTTGCCGTCGGTGTCGAACGAGGCGGCAACAAGTCATGGTTAAGTCTTGGTTCATTTGGGCTTCAGCCTTCGGAATTTGCCAAATTGGGAACCGCACTAGTGCTCGCACGCGTTCTCGGACGAAGTCCAGAGGGCCTTAAGTCGTGGAGGTCTCGATGGCTACCAATGGCCGTAGTGGGGCTCCCAATGCTGCTCATCCTTTTGCAGCCCGACGCGGGATCGGCATTGGTATTTGCGTCGTTTCTACTGGTATTTTACTTTGCAGGTCTACCAGGGTTTTACCTGTTTGGCGCCTTGGGGATTGCCGCCCTTTCGATCCTTTCACTTGCGCTATCACCGTCTACAGTGCATTGGATTATTGGCGGAACTGTGGTCTTAAGTTTGGCCATTACTCGCATTCGGACCCGCTTGAATTTTATTCGATTTGTGAAGCATCCCGCCATTTGGCTGGGTCTAGGCGCCTTGCTGTGGTCAGGCGCCGTCCAGCAAGTATTTGATCAGGTCCTCAAGCCCCACCAGCAAATCCGCATCAAACTACTTTTGGGCCAAGTGGACGACCCTAGCGCTGCAGGATACCAAACGGCGCAATCACTGATTGCTATTGGCTCCGGAGGGCTCATTGGTAAGGGCTACATGAACGGAACACAAACCCGATTGCGTTTTGTTCCCGAGCAAACTACCGACTACATCTTTTGCACGGTCGGTGAGGAATGGGGATTTCTCGGTTCGTTGATTGTACTCGGCGCCTTTGCCGGACTCATCATACGAATTACGCTCTTAGCTCAACGCCAGAAGCACGCCTTTGGAATGTACTACGGACTTGCCGTGGCAAGCATTCTCTTTGTTCACTTCACCGTAAACATCGGAATGACACTTGGTATGATGCCCGTCATTGGAATTCCCCTCCCATTTTTCAGCTACGGAGGCTCGTCCCTTTGGGCATTTAGCCTAATGGTCTTTGTGTTTTTGCGCTGGGACGCCTACCGCTGGGAGAGCCTCTAAGTGCTCGAAGCAGCTTAGTAGAACAGACCGCGGTTGTCGGTCACCTTGGCGGAACCCAACAACGACTGAAGCAGCATGCGCTGAGCATTGCCCGCCAAGCGGTTGTTTTCAGCCGCCATGTCGGCTGCAGTCAGACTGGGCGCTGAATCAAACGTGTTTACCACCTTAAATCGGTATACCCCATTGCTTCCTTCAATTACCTCAGATTGAGTGCCAACCTTGCTACCAGCAGCCATTCCCACAACTTTAGGCTCGCGACCGCTCACCAAGAAGGGTGAAGCCAGCGTAACGTTTGCCGGAGTCCAATTGAGCTGCGTCGTCTTTGCCATGCGCTCTGCGAGCACGCGAACTTTTGCGCGGTTCAAGGCAAGTGCTTTGAGGTCGTCCTTCACAGCGTCTAGAGGCTTGAAGCCTTCTTCAAACGCACCAGAAACGTAAACTACCGAGTACGATTTGTAGTTGTTATTAACCACACTTACATCACCAACCTCGCGGTCTTCATTGAACATCCAACGAACAACCTCACGACCATCTGTGAGACCCATTACTGACGCGTCCGTTGCCGTGACATTGCGGGCAGGCAGCATTGCAACGCCGAGCTGGGCAGCAGCCTCTTGTGGCTCCTTACCCTCTTGGATGGCCTTAGCCAAAGCGCTAGCTTGTGCGTAAATCTTTTGCTCGGTCTCGGGGCTTACGTCGATACGGCGAACAATTTCAGCCAAGCGCAAGGCAGGGCGTGAACCCTTTTGACCCGTAACCTCTACAAGATGGAATCCAAATTCAGTCTCGACAAGATCAAAGCTTCCGATACGGCGCTCAAAGCAGAACTGTTCGAACGCTGGGGTCATCATTCCTGGCTGGAACCAACCGAGGTCACCCCCTTTGGATGCCGCTACGACGTCACTACTGAGCGCCTCGCTGGCAGCGGCAAACGATGCTCCGCCCTTAATCGCAGAAAGCAAGCTGTCGGCAAGCTCCTTGGCCTCTTGGTAGCTACGCTGTGCACTAGAACGCTCTGATCCTGCGTACGCGATGAGAATGTGCTTGGCACGAGCTGAGTCTGGCAACGCTGCCCGGCTCATCACCTTCACCAATCGGTAGGAATCTCCATCTTGAATGGGTCCGCCTACAAAGCCTGCGGGCATTCCCTGAATGGCCTCAAGGACGATTGGATTGATCGAAGATTCTGGACGAAGACTCGGAGTAGTAAAGACATCACTATTGGCCGCTGCAAATGAACTGTCGTCAGATGAAGCTGCGAAATCCGCAGCCAATGTGCTCAATTCGAGCTTCACCTTGGCCAAGTCCTCATCACTCGGCATAAGTGGGAAGTCTGCTACAAAACCGTCGCGAACAGGCTTCGTGAGTTTGAAGCTTGACTTGTACTCGGCGTAGACTGCTTTGTAGTCGGCATCGGTGGCCTCAACGCTGCTATCGGCCACCTCTGACACGGACATCGATGCCACTTCAAGCTGGATTTGGCGGTTATTCCGCGCGTTCAGTGCGTTTTGAAGAGACAACGGCATACGCATTCCAGCTGACACTGCATCATAAATTTTATTGCTCAAGCTTTGATTCTTGATGTCGTTCTCGAATGCCACCCAGCTTTCATACTGAGCTGCGGCTTCGGGAGACTGATCGCGTTGGTCGCGCAAATTTTGCAGCGCGCTGCGCAATAGATCAGGGCGAAATGCACCAGTGTTGGGGTCCTGCAAGCCAGGCATCTGCTGGACTGAAGGGTTGAGCTCGATGACGCGGCGCAGCTCCTCGTCGGTAACGACGAATCCTAGGTCAGACATCGGCTCAACCAGGAGTTTTTCATTGAGGAGATTGTTCCAGACCAACTCACTGATTTGAAGCGGTGAAGCCTGGGCATACTGCGGATTTTGGCGAAGCTCCTCAACATCTTTGTTAAACTCGATGTACGAAATCTTCGTGCCGTCAATGCGACCAACCGCATCTTTATCGCCTTGAAAAAGGACATTACCAGAGGTTAAAAAGTCTGTCAGAACAAAAGCAATCAGCGAGATACCAATTACTGACACGACCAAGCCTGAACGGCTGCGAATAGCTTCAAAAAGTCCCATACCTAGGTGTAAATAAGGTCGCGAATATACAAATTAGCACGCGGTTCGCCGCGTGCTCCTGATCAGCTATCGCGGCGGACCCGAACCTGCTTAACGCGCTGCGCCTCCATGCTCTCGACCTCAAGTCGCCAGGGCCCCACTACCACGACTTCTCCGGGCTCTGGTAACTTGCCTCCGAGGTCCGTAATTAAGCCGCCTAGCGTTGTGAATCGTTCGGATTCAGGCCACTCAAAACCGTACGCGTCGTTGAGGTAGTCCACTTCAAGGCGTGCGTCAAGTCGGTATTCGTCGGTCCCAAGTACTTGTTCGACCAGACTATCCTGATCGTGCTCGTCGTCAATTTCTCCAAAGAGTTCCTCGATGATGTCTTCAAGCGTAAGAATACCCACTAAATCACCCAGATCATCGACCACAAGTGTCATGCTGCGTTTCTCACGAATGAGCTGGTGAAACACGTCCTGTGCGTTCATTGCCTCAGGTACGAACGAGAGTGGAGTAAGAACGCTTCGCAAACTCTTTGGTTGCTTGAACAACTCAAACTGATGCACATAGGCAAATGCATCATCCAAACGTTCACGGTACACCACCAGCCTGCTGTAGCCCGTTGAAACAAACGTAGCCTTGAGATCTTCAAGGCTGATACTTAGGGGAACTGCAACAATTTCTGGCCTCGGGACCATGCACGACCGAACTTTGACTTCAGCGAAGTCTAATGCGTTGCGAAACAGTTCGACTTCAGGCTCTTGAGTGTGCTGCTGGCTGGCCTCGTCGACCAAATGGTTGAGGTCCGCAAGCCCAAATACTCTGGCAGATGGAGCCAATTGGGGGTCTGCCCCCAACCACCTTAAAATCAAAGCGCTAAATTGTCCCAAAAGCCATGTAATTGGCCAAAAAAGCACGAAAAAGAAACCCGCCGGAACTGCTACCCACTTCAAGGCCGCGTTGGCCTGCTCGCGAAAGAGCGCCTTGGGAATGTACTCTGCCATGAACAGCACTCCGACCGTGGACACGAGGGTCTCCGTGAGCACCGCCAGCGGAACCTGCATAAACTTCAGTAAGTACGGATGAAGAAGTTGCGCGGTCTGGGCTCCGACTACCACCAATGCGAGCGTATTTCCCACGAGCATCGTGACGATGAAACGCTGCGGATGCTGCATCCAGTACGTTACCCAAAACGGTATTGACTTGCGCTTCAGGTCAATTTCAAGCTGCAGTCGGTTGGCCGACAAAAAAGCAATTTCAGATCCAGAAAAGAATGCCGAAGCGACAAGCGCCACCAAGAGCACGAGTGAACTCATGACTGAGGGCCTTGACTACTGCGAATTCGCTGGCGGCGACGCCAGTAGGCCATTCCCAATGCGAGGACCACAAATCCGACAAACAAAAGTGCACGGGTGGGATCGCTCGAGCGAAGGGACCACGCGGATTCCGCCGAAAGAACGGCGACCACGTAGTACATCCATTCCATGGTTCTAAGGCTGCGAGCTGGCTTCATGCGTCAAAATTACCGTATTAATTGCCGTCTGCGCTTCCGGATACCTCAAAAATGCTGTAGGTGGATAGATCGTCCTGGGCTTCGAATCCTGTTCCGCTCAGCGTTTGGCCCTCTTCACGGATTTCCACCCAGGATTCGCCGTAAACCCGCCCCTCTTCGCGGTTCCAAAAAAGGGATTGGGTACGCAGCGTTTTGCGCTCGCTCGTTTGAATCAGGACATTGCCCTGAAGTTCCCAAATCCGCTCTTTGACATCGCGAATGATTCGGTCGGCGCTCATTTTCGTTCCCGTCGCACGGTTACCGGCCCATTGCGTGGCACGTACGTTACCGCTAAACACCTCACGAATGGGGTTGTTGGCAGTGCGCTCCTCTTCCCAACGGTCGGATTGGAGCTTCCACTGCACATCACTCGTATCCGCGTAGACAACAGAAATCCCGTACTGAACCGTTGACGGCCCCTGTGGTTGGGCTCGGACGCGCTGAACGTCATGGGCGTCGTTGCGGCACGAAGCCACCACGACGCCCACTGCGAGAATTAGCCCGAATTTAGTAGCGGACAACCACGCGCTCGTTAATCCAACATCCGACGGTGTAGCTGTCTCCGTCCTTGAATCCGAACTGGAAGGCAATCGACTTGTCGGGAATCCCTTTGCGGAACGCCGCAGCGAGCTTCTCTGCCCGTGGAGCGAGGTCCGGCTGAACAGATGCCGCACGGTTAGCCACGTTGATGGCCGCCCAGTAGACTGCGTTCTTTTCGAATGCGTTGCTACCGCATGTACCCGCAGCTTGAGCGTAGAGTGAGGCGAGGTACAAGAACGGCTCTCCAGACTCTGGGTTCTGCTTGGCCGACTCAAGGCACGCGCGCTTCGCTTCTGAAGGTTGTCCTAACTTGTCACTGATGTAGGCAATTTTCATCCAGTCTTTTGCGCGCTTCTTGGGGTCCACCTCTTGACGAATGGCGTCCTCAAAATACTTCTTGGCCTCTGACCATTTTTCGTTCTTGACACTCAACTGACCCATAGAACGCGCAGCTTGAGCTGAGGGCTCGAGAGCATACAATGCAGAGGCCGCCTTGAAGTACACGGGATTATCCGTACAGTCGGTGGTCCCTGAGGTGTCTTGACGCTCCTTTGACAGCATTTTCACTGCACGGATCAACCATGACTTGTCGTTCTCGTGAAGGGCAAACGTAGAGTCACTGTAAATCAACGTCAGGCGGTCGCAGGTAAGCAGCGGCGCAATGCCTTTCTCGATGTTCGCTACAAGCTTTTCAGACTGCGCAAGCAACTTTTTGTTGATGTCGAGTGACCGCTTCTCGCGGTCAGAAATGGCTCCCGTGGTGTCTTTGGCGGTAAGCTCCGCGATAAGCACGTTGCGGTCGTTGGACTGAAGTTCGATGGCTTCAGCTACGTCGTTGAATCCGTCGAGGAGCCCCTCAGACTTGAGTACCTCGTCCTTGTAAAGCTTGATCACCACGTTGAAGTAGTTGTTCAAATAGGCCGGCTGTAGGGACTTGGGGTCGAGGTTAAACGCAGTCTTGTACATCGCGTACGCCTTTTGGGCACTGTCGGGGTAGTAGGTCCAGAAGTCGTCGGCTTTTTGGGCAAGAACTTCTGCCTCCTTACCGGGGAAGTACTCGTTGCGCTTGTCGTAGGTCGAAAGAAGCAACTGAACGAGTGCCTCTTTGGCCACGGGATCAGTGGTCGCCTTAATCTTCGCCTCGATAATCTTTGGGGCAAAACGGTACACTACATCAGTGGCAGATGGGCAGGTTTCAAACACCACCTTCCAAGGCTCATAGGCCTCAGCGTATGCTTTGGTATTGTACAGCGAACCGAATTCGTTGTACTTCTCAAAGCACACCAACGAGTCGGTTTGAGAATTGCCCCACTTGGCTTGGCCAAATGCAGCAGTCAGGCCTCCGGCCATTAACAGAGTAAGGAGTATACGCTTCATAATCAACGGAATTTAGCTTTCATAAACCACTGGTCGTTCAGAGTAACGCCAACGAAGGCGCGAAGATATTGTTCACGGACGAGACCGTTTTGCGTGCTCCCGACCTGACCGGTACTCAAACCGAGGTGGAGCGTGGACACTTTGACGTCGCCCGGGATAAAGCTGCGTCCACCTACGGGCATGGCTACGCCGAAGTTGGCATTCCAACCGGTGACCTCCGTGCCGTTGAGCACGAGTCCGAATCGATCACTACGGACCGCTGCGATGTACTGAATTTGGCTCCAGTACGAAGTGAGGCGTCGGTTCGAGAACGCGAGCATTGGAACCACCGAGGCATTCGCCACCCACGTTGATGTAGGTTGCGCGTACGCTCCGGGCACCACGGAACCAAAGTCGCGCTGTTCGTTCAAATTGATTTGCTCGTAGTGGACGGCAAGAGACCACGCGGGGAGCATGGCATTTTTGCGGTTCCGCACCCAACGCAATCCGTACCCGAGGCGCGAACCGAGCACGATGTTGCCCAATGTGGCAGCGCGTGATTGAACCGTGTCCAAGGGGAGTTCGGCACCGGCAGCATTCGTATTGAAGCTGTACAAACTGTAGTCCTGGGTTGCTTGAAGCGTAGCAGTCGGTTCGTACTGAATTCCGGCGGTAACCTCTTGCTCGCCAAACGGCAGAATAAGTTGCCCCCCAAACTGCCAGCGCCAGTCGCTTACAGAGACGTGTTCCACCTCTCCCACGTAGTCGTAGCGGGAATCCGTAAAGTAGAGTTTGTTGTTCCGCTCGGCGGTTCCGAATACGTAGCGGGACGTCGCACCAACTGACAGGTACTTAATCGGCATCCACGACCACGAAACGGCAGTGGCGTTCAAGCCTCCGCGTCCCGTGTAGCGGCGGTACCAGTCGCCGAACGAAGAATCGGTTCCGCCAGTTTGAAGGTCGTAGCCCACCGAGGTGTACGGGCGAAGAGAGCCGGCGAGCGCCATGCCTTTACCAAGGGGCACGCCAATCCCGAAGTGGTTGAAACCTCCCGTCTGATTGAGCACACTCTTAGTGGCATTCGATTGGCGAATCCCGGCCCACTGACCACCGAGGTCCAATGTGGTGTACTTCAGGGCTGAAAGCGCCGCGGGCTGGTCAGGATTCACGTACCACGGGTTGCGATCGGCAGAACTCGCGCCCCCGAGGAGCTGCTGGTAGGCGTTCGCTTGTGCGGCAAACCAACCGGTACCAAACAGTGAGTAGGGACTGACAGACTGCTGTTGTGCGCTCATACTCAGGGCTGTAGCGACAAAGATTGCAGTGAAGATGCGTGGCGTATTCATTTGTGTGCGAGGGTCCAGAGTCCTCTGGCTACCCAATTTTCGTCGGCAAAGATGCCCTTTTTCAAATGATTGGCAAAAGTTGGGCCATCCCCGCCCGTTACGAGTACGGTTAATTCTGGATTAATTTTTTCGTAACGCTCGATTTCTGCATTGATTTCATCGACGATTCCTTGAGCTGCGCCTCGGTACATGCTTTGGGCAGTCGTGTGGGTTCGGGGGTCGGAACCGAGTTCGATCGCCGCCTCGAGATTCGGCAGGCTACCTGTGTGTTCGTGCATCGCCTTCAACCGACTGGACCAGCCGGGGGCTATGGATCCGCCTTGAAAACGTCCATCGCGCGAGAGGTAGCTGTAGGTCAGGCAAGTCCCGAGTGAAATTAGGAGCAACGCTCGGTCGGGATACCGGCTGCGCGCACCCTCGATCGCCGCCAGGCGGTCCACGCCTACTGATTCGGCGTAGTCGACATCAAAACTCCACGCGGCGCCTGAGGTGACGATCGTTCCGTCATTCCAATGCCCGCCGGCGGAATCACAAATCCAAATAGGTTCGTCGCGCGTCTGAAGCCATGCTTCACACTCTACTTTCGCAGCATGCGGCCAGGTTTTCTGGCACTGCACGCTTCCGTCTTGATTGAAAATCAATACTTTGATACGTGTGTTGCCAGCGTCTACAGAAATCATGCTTTAAGCGCAAAGGTATTTCGAATTTGCGCATTACATTTGCGCTCCCGATTTTGGTTCGGTAGCTCAGTTGGTAGAGCAATGGACTGAAAATCCATGTGTCGACGGTTCGATTCCGCCCCGAACCACCAAAATCGCAAAGCCCCTCAGTTTTCTGGGGGGCTTTTTTACTTCCGAGCCAATGGCGAAGCGTAACTTTGCCCTATGGCTACCCAGCTAAAATGCACCCACTGCGGCGATTGGGGCGAGGACCCCAACAGCTGCGCCTCGTGCGGCACTCCGCGCAACGTACACAGCACCTTTGCCAACCAAGTCAATCCAGAACGATTTAAAGCATTCGAAATGCCTGCTATGGAATGGAACACCGACCCCAAGATTCCCACGTGGAAGCGAAGCATCATCAACACCGGAAAGGTACTGAATTGGATGGTACTCGCCGTGGGTGGCGCCATCGCCTGGATGGCGTACTGGGTAGCGGTTTAAATCCACTGGCCCTCATTGCCTTGTGCGCATTTGTGGCGCATCAGGCACTCATTGCAGCAGACATTCACCTAATCTGGGCGGATTCGTACGTGGACCCTTTGTGTACCGTTCCGGTGGCCTTGGGGATACCGAGCATCGCCGCCCGAATGATTCGACCTGATTTTTTGCTGCCCTGGTGGGCGGTAGTGAGCTTTACCGCGGGACTTGCGGTTGCCTTTGAAGTATGGATTCCAAACTTCGATGCCCGTTTTACGGCGGACCCCGTAGACGGCCTTGCCTACTTCGCCGGTGCAGGAATTTGGCGTTTTGTTGAACCTCTCGGGCGTTAAGCGGTTACTTTTGCATTAAACCTTAGACATGAAGCGCAGTAACCTTCAAATTCGTGGCTTTTCGAAGCTGAGTAAGTCCGCCAAAATCACCTGGCTCACTGAGCAGCATTTGAGCAACCCAGAGCAAGGTCAGGAACTCATCGCTTCGTACAACCACGTCGACGAGGCCGTGCAAAAGCGCCACGACGAGTTCATCGAAAACACCGTAGCCAACTACTACTTGCCGCTCGGAGTTGCCCCTAACTTCTTGATTAACGGCCAGGTGTACACGGTTCCGATGGCGATCGAAGAAAGTTCGGTGGTCGCGGCTGCAGCTAAATCCGCACAGTTTTGGATGGACCGCGGCGGGTTCGTTTCTACGGTTCTTTCGACGACAAAACTTGGGCACATTCACTTCACTTTT